>JBBSNU010000293.1:0-6535 GCA_038260455.1 Chroococcales cyanobacterium
CCGAGAGAAACCCGGTTTCTGATATTTACGCTCATGGCGAGAAACCGGGTTTCTACGAGTTTTTGGGTTGGGTGACGAGAAATACCGAGAGAAACCCGGTTTCTGATATTTACGCAGAATAGATCTCAAATGGGTTCTATAGACGCGGTTTCAACCGCCGAGTTTTTTTAACATAATTGCGTGATTTTCGCAAAGAAACTCGCGCGACCGACCGGATTTGGCGATCTTTGATCCCCCCTTAATTCTTCAGTCGGCGCAGGCCGACTTCCTTTGTATAGACGCGGTTTCAACCGCCGAGTCTAAACCTGGTTTCAACCGCCAAATCGGATATTTGTCTAAACCTGTGCGTTGCGAAGAACAAATCAATCTAACTTTTTTCCCCTTCGCCTTCAAACGGTGCAGACACCGTGAAATAGAAACTGCTGCCTTCAGAGACAACACTTTCAGCCCAAATTCTGCCGCCGTGCTGCTGTACGATGCTGCGACAGATAGCCAAACCCAAACCCGTACCTCCTTTTTGGCGGGAGTCAGAAGCATCCACCTGTTGAAATCGTCCAAAGATAGTTTCTAGTTTATCAGCAGGAATCCCCCGACCGGGATCTTTGACTTCAAATAAAACCCAATCGCCCAAATCTTCAACCCTGACAGTTACTGTACACCCGGCCGGCGAAAATTTAATCGCATTGCTCAACAAATTTACCAACATTTGAACGATCCTGTCCGGGTCAGCCCAAATTTGTGCAGAAGAGGGCAAAACCGACAAATTAATGTGATTTTCAGCAGCCACAGACAGCACAGCTTCCGCAGACTTCCGCATCAAAACCTGCGCGTCGCACCACTGCTTAATAATCGTAACTTGGCTCGATTCTAGCCGCTCTAAATCAAGAATATCGTTGACCAAACGCACTAACCGTTCGGTCTGGCTCGACGCAATTTGTAACATCCTGTTTGCAGTTTCCGGTTTGTCTTTGAGTACCCCAGCAGCCAGCAAACCTAAAGAACCGCGAATTGAAGCAAGCGGCGTTCGCAGTTCGTGGCTGACAATGGAAATAAACTCATTTTTCATTTTTTCAATTTCCCGACTTTCTGTGATATCCGTGACTGTGCCGACGTGACCGATTAGTTGACCTCGGTCGGAAAAAATCGGAGCTGTTTTTAGCAGACAAAACCTGATTGTTCCGTCTGGCTTGACGTGGCGAAATTCGCAGGAAAATACCCCCTCTAGCGATCGCGATTCCGACCATTTAGACCGAATTAGTTTAATGTCTTCCGGGTGAACAAACCGCATCCAGCCGTTTCCCAAAGCTTCGGCTGCTGTGAAGCCGCCAATTGCTTGACAGCGCGGATTTGTATAGGTACATTGTCCCCCAGCATCGATTTTGAAAATGCCGACGGGGGAACTCTCGCTCAGAGAGCGAAATAAAGCTTCGCTTTCCCGGAGTTCTGCTTGAGAGCTTTCTAGTTCTCTGGTTCGCTGCAAAACTCGCATTTCTAACAGTTCGTTGAGCTGTTGGAGGTCGGCTTCGGCTTGTTTGCGATCGCTAATATCGCGCTGCACGGCCACCCAATGGGTAAACCAACCACTTTCGTTGGCTATGGGAACAATACTCAATTCTACCCAAAATTCCGTCCCGTCTTTGCGGTAATTTATCGAGTCAAGCCGCACCGGCTGCCAGGTTTTCAAAGCTGTCCGAATGCGCTCTAGACTTGCTCTATCTGTTTTTTCTCCTTGCAAAATTCGCGGTGTTTTGCCCAAAACTTCTTCTAGCGTATAGCCACTCATCCGCGTGAAAGCTGGGTTGACATACAGAATTCGCGGGCCCGGTTCGTCAATCGGTTCAGCTTCGGTAATTAACACCGCGTCGTTAGTTGTGGTGACTGCAGATTCCAACAAACGCAACTGTAATTCTCTAGCTTTGCGATCGGTAATTTCTCTAACAGTCCCCACCATCCGCACTGCATCGCCCGTTTCGCTGTAAAAAAACTTACCTTTCCCCTCAATCCAGTGAATGCTGCCATCGGGCCAAATCACGCGGTATTCGTGACAAAAATCTGCCCGCTGCACTCGCGCCTGATTCACAGCATTCTCCAAACTTTCTAAATCTTCTGGGTAAATGCAATCTGCAAAACTTTCATAAGTTCCCGCAAAAGTTCCCCGAACCAACCCAAACAACTCTTCGTGTTCCCTCGACCAAACAATGCGATTGTTCTGCACGTCCCAGTCCCAAAATCCGATTTTGGTAGCCGACAAAGCTAAGTTAAGCTGCTGGTTGATTTTCCGCAACTCAATGCTAGCAATCGCCACTCGCAGTTCTCGGGCAATTTCAATTTCGCACTCCTGCCAAGGCAAAGATTTTGACCTCACAGTTTCTTGCCACAAATCAAAGGAAGTGCGAGGAGACATCAACCTGCTGCCATCCGGTTTAAATTCAATTTGCCAGTCTGGTTTACCGGCCCAATTGACAGTTTGAATTGCTTCGGGACGGAACCACAAAATGTAATAATTTTGCATTTCAGACAAAGCCATCACCAGCAAACCGCTAGCAACTTCTTTAAACTTCTCGGCTGGCGGATACAGTTTTGCCAGACAATCTGTATAAAAAATTTCATTATTTATTTGAGGTTTTATCCAAGCAATTAACTTTTCGATTTCTCCCAATTTCGGAGTTTTGCCGGTGGCGATCAAATTTTCATTGGCACACACAACTCCACCGGTAGCGCCCACCACTGCCAGCCATGCCTCTGGGGATTTAAGTAAACCTTCTACAAAACAGTTTTCTTGAGAGAAATCTGCGATAAATTTACGGCAAATTTCTTTTAAATAAATTGCATAACTTCGGTCTTCGCTATCTTGTTTGTAGTTGAGTTCTAGATTCACAAACTTGGCTATTAATTCGCAAGCATTTCTATTTTTGTAGTTGACATACTTTGGTGTTTGGTGGTGACAGGCGATTAATCCCCAGAGTTTTTGGTCTTTCATTAATGTCACGGTCATGCTAGCGCCAATCTTCATATTTTTTAGATATTGAAGGTGGCACGGGGAAACTGTTCTCAACAAGGAGAAGTCTAGATCCAGAGGGCGATCGGTCAGCGGATTGCAGTGAGGAATTAGTTGTACGGGCTGATAGTGAATATCGGGAATAAACCGAATTAAATTCATGTTGAACAGGTTTCTCGCCTGGTTCGGAATATCTGTAGCCGGATAGTGCAGTCCCAATAAAGGAGCTAAACTTTCTACTTTGTCTTCGGCGACGACTTTCCCCGCACCTGTGGCATCAAATTGATAGACGACCGCCCGATCGAAACCGATCGTTCTCCGCACTTCTTCAACTGCTGTCTGACACAGCGCTTGCAGGTTTGGCGTGTTGTGAATTTTGTCGATTTGCTGTTGAATCAAATCATCAGAATTGAAACAATCGCTAGCTTTTGGGGCAACAACCGGCTCTAGTTCCACAATTAATACTGAACTTGATTGATGCAGCGTTCCCTCAAAAACCGACTTGCGCTTTTGACTTTTGAATGATAATCTAATACGATTACGTTGAGAGCAGTTTTCCAATAAAGCTTTTTCAATAGCCTCAATTTCCTCACTCTCAACAAATTCCTGTAAAAAACGATCCAAAAGTGCTTCGGGGTAAATGCCGAGTTCCTCAAAAGTATTGTTGCTAACTTGCAAAATTTTCAACACCGGAGATTCCAGCACCAACAGAATGCCGTGAGGTTGAATGGAAGCCTGTGCGTAAATTAATTCGCATTCACTATCATTGAGAGCCGCATTGTCTGAGGGTAACACCATTGCTTTCGTGTTTTGGTAAATATGTTTTTAAATTAGCTTGTGTTTTTGCCTGTCATATCATATCGGGTCGATTGACCGCAACAAGGTTCGTAGTGCGGACTTCAGTCCGCTCTTTTCTTGCGTACTCTTGTGCGCGGGCGCAGTATTTCTTATGGTAATCGACCGACATGATATCAAACATCGATCGGCACGCATCCGAATCGCACGGGATCATCTCAGTTTTGCATTTATTATAGTGCGGGCGTCCCCGATCGCGTCTTGTACTCGCGAGCGGGGACGCTCGCACGCTCAATAAACAAAATGCTTTTTGCAAAACTGAGATGCTCCCAATCGCACAAGCTAACCATCCCAAATCTCGGTGAAAGCTTGCATTCCCCGTCTCGGACATCTGCTGCATCCTTGATGTCAACAATCCCCCTGAAAACCTTTGTATCTCTCGTTTACCGTCGAGATCGGATTCCCCTCGCATCCCCCTTAAAAAGCTATGCTTGATCAGCATCTTTCTTAATGAGGGCGCTGGGAGGATCGAGACTAAGCTTAACGCTGTGTCAGAGCCAGTCTGTGTCTGAGTTGGCTTCGTTCCAAACGGTTCAGGAGGCGAGCAATCAATTCCGGTTCCACGATCGGCTTATTCACGTAATCGTCAGCACCCGCGACAAACATTTGGCGCACTATTTCAGACTCGGAATGAGCCGTCAAAAATAGCACTGGAAGCTTGCTCCAACGCAAATCGTTCCGTACTGCCAAACACAACTCAATACCGTTATAACCGGGCATTTCCACATCTAAAATTAGCAAATCGGGACAAGTGGTTTCGAGTACATCCCAGAATTTTTCTGGATTATCTAATGTTGTCACCTGAAATCCCCAAGGTTGTAGAATCACTTTCAGTACAGCCAATAGATGCACGTCATCGTCTACCACCATAACTTTAGCTTCAGTAGAGTCCGTATGGTCGAGGAGTTGGGCGACTGCTTTGAGTATATCTGCTGGGGGAATCGATTTGTGTAAAAAGCCGGAAGCTCCCAAACGAGCAACTTCAATTCGATCGCTCAATTGATTGTGCCCGCTAAAAACCATCACCGGAATATCTGGTTTTTCGCTGCGGAGTTCCGCTAGGAGGTTAACTCCGTTTTCCTGAGTTCTGGAAAAGGTCAAATCCAGCAAAATCGCGTCGGGAGGCTGTTGAGAAATCGTATTTCTTGCCGCTTGCGGAGAATTTGCGACTTCTATCTCGAAGTCGGAACCGGAGGCTGCTATTTTCAGTCGATCGCTCTGCAAAGTATCATCATCAACAATCAGGATGCGGTATTTTTGGACAACCTGAGCAACCTGCTCGGTTTCAGGTTCCGGCGGGCGATCGAATATCTGTTTGAGCAAATCCATAAATTCCTCGATCTGCTCAGCATTCCCCGGTTTCAAGACGTTTTCAGCCTTGAACAAATGTTCGATTTTGCGCGCCACTTCCGAACCTTTCGGCAGCCCTAAAGTTCCCAAAGAACCGACTAATTTATGAGCTTGATCCTGAGCTTCCCGCCGCAGTTCGCCCTCCAAGCTTCCGCTTTTGAGTTGAGCGATCGCGCGATCGAACATCGCCACCTTTTCGATAAAATCGGCTTTTAACTTTTCCCGCATTTGGGCGATCGCACTCAGGACTTTCAGGCGGCGATCGTCATTATTTAATTCCTGGCTCTTCCCGCTAGATTCAGCAGATAAACTCTCTTGACTTCTAGCAGTTTCTAGCGTTTCCTGGGGAACTTTTTGGTTCTCCATATCCTCCGGCAGATTTTTGAGCCGATAGCCCAATCCGTACACGGTTTCGACCAAATCTACAGTCATCCCGGCTGCTTTCAGCTTGTGCCGCAACCCCTTGATGTGAGCGGTAACGGCTTCTTCTTGAGGAAATTCGCCGGCAGACCAAATGCGATCGAGCATGGCGCTGCGGCTGAAAATGCGCCGGGGATTTCTCAGGAAAAGTTCTAGCAGATTGTACTCTTTAGGAGTCAAATGCAGGATCTTTTCGGCATAAATTACTTCCGTAGTGTCCGGGTTGACTTGCAGTTTTTCCCAAGTCAAATTTGTACTCGACAAACTTGCCTTACCCCGGCGCAGCAAAGCCCGAATTCGAGCAATTAATTCTTCCAGATTGAAGGGTTTGACCACATAATCGTCTGCACCGGCTTCTAAACCTTCAACTAAATTGCTGCTGCCGTCTAGCGCTGTCAGCAGTAAAATCGGCATTTTGCAGCCGGACGATCGCAATTTCCGACACAAACTAATACCGTCGAGTTTAGGAATCAGCACATCCAAAACAATCAAGTCGTAATCGTAGGCCCGCGCCAAATGTAATGCGGTTTCGCCGTCTGCCGCCGTATTCACATTGTAATTGTGAGAGTTGAGCGCTTGAGTTAACAAATTAATTGTAATTGTGTCATCTTCTACTAGCAGAATCTTCATAACCTTCACCTTTCAATTAAGCTGTTTTTGGGATTTATTATTTTTTTTGATTTCAATAGCCGGCTTCATGTAAACTTAAATCGGAAGTTCTTTATACCTCTCCAATAATTCTGGTGGAGCGTCCAGGATGCCCGCTCTTTAGGCTCTTCCGTACTTATTGTGCTAATTTTTTAGGAAAATGCCAAAAAAGTAATGCCCGTATTTCAAAATTTCTCAAATTTCTAAATCCAAAACCACACCTTTTTAATAGCTTTAATTTAGTATTAATTCCCTCTACTATCC
>JBBSNU010000294.1:0-6525 GCA_038260455.1 Chroococcales cyanobacterium
ATAAGCGACAAAAAACTCTAACAATGAACGATGCGCCGGAGTATAATCCCCATCTGCATTGCGGATTAGCATCGTTTGACCCATCATGTCATAGTGCCAGTGGTCTAAGTCTTTTTCCTCTTGCACGATGGAACCAAACAAACTGCGGATGCGATCGGGAAAACCGCGATAATTGAGACTCATTTGGTCGGTAGACAGCATTTCCCAAGACAGTTCGCACAAGAAATAAAGCTTATCTGCTAACGAAGTAAAAGTCCGTTCAGCTTTGATATCTCTCTCTATCTTCCGCCGCACCGCATACAGATAAATCCGCGACATATCGACTGGTTTTCCTGCTTCAATATCGGGCAATGCTTCCAAAATTAACTCTGTCATCACTGGGCGACGCGCTAAATCCAATAGTTGGGGGTTTCCCATCACTTTTTCGACAGTAGTCGCTTCTGTTTGAAATGACAGCGCTTGGCGAATTTGCTCGTCGTTAAATTTCTCTAATTCTAATACTTCAAATTGGGGAGTTTCGCCTGTTAAAATAGTTGTTGATGCTTGCAGTTCGGCATTTAACAATGCCCGTCCTTCCTTGGCTTCGGGGAAATGTTCGGTGCGGCAAGTCAGGATAACTTTTGCGCCGGGAACGACGGCTTTTGCTAGTTCCCAGAAGTTATTGATCGTTTGTTGCCGATCGCACTTAGCGGCCATTTCATCAAAACCATCGAAAATTAGCAGAAATTTGCCCATGCGATTGAGTTGTTCAAAGGCAGAATAACCCGCTAAAGGTATCTCGTGTTTCCGAAAGAAAAACTCGGAAAACAGCGACTCGACGCTAACAGCTTTGGCGTAATCCCGCAAAGGAATTACTAACGGCAAACGCGGACGTTCTAAGCCGCGCTTTTGAGCATCTCGGTAGCGTTGCAGTGCCATCCAAGCATAGTGCATCGCAAACCAAGTTTTCCCCGTCCCAAATTCTCCTAAAACAGAAATATGTTCTTTTACGGGGTCATCTAACCACAAGTCAATATAACCTTCGATCCAGCCATCTCGCCCGTCATAATGACTCACGCCTATCTTGCGCTGAGTATCGGGGTCTATTTCTTCTTTCGTACAAGCTAGCGGCACATATTTAGTATCAATTCCTCGGCTGGTTATTTCAGTTTCTAGCCAATCCAGATAAGAGGTAAAATCGGCATCTTGGTCGAGTAATTCATCGAAGGTATAACAAGCTAAATTACGATTTTCGGCTTTCTCTACTTCATCCCGGGCGGCGCGACTGATGCGGCGGGCTGTGACTAACCACCCTTCATCGGTGCGCTGTTTTTCCACCGACTCGCGCAGGGCTAAGATATCCCTGAGTCCCGCTTCTCCGGCAATTCCGCGCACTAAAATGCGATCGTACTTTTTGCGTCTCACCGGAACATTGATAATCCATTCAAAATAGTTATCTTCCCAAATTTCATATTTCTCAAACTGATAATTTAATGTTTCAAACCAACCTCGAACTTGTTGTGATAAAATAAAAGCTTGAGACTTTTGAATATTTGTTGATGCTGCTGCGGGAAGTGCGGGATAATCTTCGGCTTCTAAGCGTGCAAATTCGGTGCGGATTCCTTCGAGAGTGGGAAGGCGATCCATTCTTTCTAGGACTATCGACAGGTGTTTTTGTAGGGAGGCGATCGCATTTCCCTCGATCACCTCCGCAGGTGTCCGCGTCCGCTTCGCGATTTCCATAAATATGGCTACAAATGCCATGAATTCCCGTCTGGGGTCAATCCCTAAATCTCGAATTTCTTTACCTAAAGCAGACTCGTTGAGAAATTCATCACCTGCTTGAATTAAAATGGCTGCACTATCGCAGTCGAAGGCTTTGCGAAATGCTTGTTCAATCTCCTTTTGGCGAAACAGTTCTAAAATCTGTTTGGGTTTCCCAGCGCCATACTCTACTAAAGTATAAACATAGATTCCACTGAAATCGGCTGGCGGCGCGTCGGGTTTGAGGTTAAATCTTTTTAATAATTTGATGACAGTTTCATTGCGCTGAAGCTTGTCTTTGATAGTGCCTAATGGAATTGCAGTCAGGATACTGATAACTAAGTCGAGACTAATTGGGATCATTGAGGCTTTCCTATTTATCGGTGGGAATCATTCTCGAATCTCAAAATCGCAAATTGCTTTCATTCTATGTTAACGCATTAGCCAACTGTCGCGCACCGACAGTCCGAGATTTGCCATATTCCGATAGTCCGACAGGGGTTGAAACCCCTGTCTCATAGCGAAAGTCCTCTCAAGAGGACTGTGGAATCATATTTTATTTAGTTATTTGATTTAACCCAGATATTGAATGATATCAAACCTGTTAACATCGGAATTATTCATCTCTCCGATCTTTCTCTGTGTTCTCTGCGCTCTCTGTGGTTAAATAATTCCGATCCAACCGAAATGGATATGATACTGTTGAACTCTTACAGCCAATATTAGCAATTTTTACTAAATCTGACAACAATAAAACAGAGAAAAAACCGACATATCTTGTAGTAATATTATCTCTAAAATTAGTTGTTATATCATAGTTATAAAGTTAAAATATAGATAACTAACAAATAAAACTTGCTATCTATGAAAATACAATCATCAGTGCTAGTCCACCTCGGATTTGGCAAATATGTACGCTCCGATCGAGTAACAGCAGTAATACCAATTGAAGAAGAACGGGGGCCTGGTCGGCGCACTTTCGTGCACGTAGACGGCGAAGCAGACCCGATCGTTGCTTCGCGCGCAGAAGATACAATCGTTCGCGATTTGGTGCAGGAACCGCGCGAAATAACTCAAGCTCGGCAGCAACAAGAAATTCTGCAAGATTTGCTGGCAGATTTGAGCAATGTTAACGTCACCGTGCGCCGCATCAGCCGCGATGAAGGTGGACTGGATCTCGAACTTTTGGAGCGCCGGATTCGCCAAATTTTAGAGGCATAAAAATTAAGGTTTGTAGTGAGGACTTTAGTCCGCATCAAAAAGGACTAAAGTCCTCACTACGAACCAATTTTAGTACGGTCATTTGACCGGACATGAGATCATGTTATTGTTTGTGCAGGCGCAAACTTTAAATTCAGGGTTTCATGGTAATTTCGAGGTCTGCTAAACCGGTGAGTTTTTCCACGACTGGCGGTTCTTCAACTCGCGGTACAAAAATAGTTAAACCTCCGGGAACGCACTCAATAGTAAGCGGAGTCATGCCGAAAAGTTCACCGTCTACAACTACTTTCTGAGGCGGATCGGCACTAATTTTTACTTTTTTGGCGCGCAAATAACCGATGTCGTCGCGATCGCTAGGATTGCCACTCAAAGCTGTTTGCAATAGATGATAAGAAGCTGCGATCGCCCCAGCTTTATTCTCAGGCGCCACCAGCGTCACGTCCAGCAAGCCGTCATCAAAAATAATCCCCGCCGGGCCTTGAGCTAAAATCGAAGTAGGCGGCGCTGCATTCGCCACCGTGACGGCTACAGCAGTAACGCTGACGATTTTATCTTCTGTTTCGATTTCTGCTTCAAATCTTTCTAGATTGTTTAACTGTTTAATTCCCGACAGAATGTAAGCCAGCATTCCCCAGCGATTCTTCATTTCGCGATCGGCTAATTCGACAGTTTCCGCCTCAAAACCCACGCCAGCTAACAAAACCATCGGCATTTCACCGTTGCAAGTCGCCGCATCCACCACCCGCGTCAACCCTCCCAAAATAGTTTCGCAGGCGGCTTCAATTGTATTCGGAAGCTCTAAAGCATTAGCAAAAGCATTCGCAGTTCCCCGCGAAATAATTCCTAAAGGAATATTTGTGCCGACAATTGCGCCAGCAACGGCTGATAATGTGCCGTCGCCCCCGGAAGCAATAATTTCCTCAACTCCCCTAGCAACTGCTTCGCGGGCGAGTTGATCTGCGTCTATTTCTGGCGTTGTCAGCAGAATATCTAAGGCAATAAACGGCTCTAAAAAATCCTGAATTAAAGCTAAATCTTGGTCTGGATCTCTGTTGCCGGCGACGGGATTAAAAATTAGGCAGGCTGAACGTTTCATAGTTGATAATCGGTAATCGGTAATCGGTAATTGGTAATATGATGTCCGGGCGATCGACCGCAATCAATGTGGTTCGTAGTGAGGACTTAAGTCCTCCTAAAACACAGGGCAGAAGTCCGAACGATAAACCTGCAATGTGGTTCGTAGTGAGGACTTCAGTCCTTCTAAAACACAAGACAAAAGTCCGAAGGGAGCATCTCAGTTTTGCATTTATAGTGCTGTCCCCGCTCGCGAGTTGTAGAATACGCGAGCGGGAACAGCACTATAATAAAAAAAGCTTTTTGCAAAACTGAGATGCTCCCAGTCCGAACGATAAACCGAGAACGGCGCAGTCTTTCTACTATTCCCTTAGATTAAGACTTGACAAAAGTCCACTCTAAGACTTCGCGCGGAGCTTTTGCTAGTGCTTCTTTAATTTCCTCATTGCTGTCAAACTTGACTTTATCTAAGTGGCACGCTTCGACGTTCACAGTAAACTTCTCGTCTTCAAAAGGCCAAGGAGTTACAGTCACGAGTTCGTTGCTGTTCTGTAGAATATTGTAGCGCTTTCCGTCGGGGCCGACACTAATTTCTAAAGCTCGTTCTCCGGCGGGCAATTCGCGGCTGCATAGAATTAATGATAGCCGATCGCACCACTGAAAAAAAGCATAAGCTGATTCTGCCTCTTCCTTAGAAATCTTCATCTCCTCGCGCCATTTTTTTTGGTTGGCGAGTTGTTCGTCCAAAAAATCGTCTAGTTCCTTCGACTCTCCCCGCTTTCCTTCATTCAGATAGCTCATGTGCATAGAAGTCAGCATTGCTACCCACCTACCCCGATATATAGAAGTTTGCGTCAATCCTTTCATTTTAGGCACAGAAGTTTCCGTGTCTAAGGTAAAATCTAAGGGCGCGCCCGCTTCAGTCAAGATATCTTCTTCCCACTCTTTCTCTAAATCGTCGTGGTGGGAAATCGCGGCTATGGTTTCGTAGAGGCGAACCGGAGATTTCGAGCGCTTCCACTGTCCGCCAAGTTGGGCGGCGAGCAAAGCGTGGGCGCGGTGATAAATAATTTCCCAACCGGTGGCGGTTAAGTTAGCAATCATTGACTTTTTCTCCTGAATTAAATTGAGTGCAAAAATTGAAGATTTCCGCGTTTGAGACAGAATCTTTAGAGTTTCAAACTAAGGAATTAAGCCGTTTGCTTCGGCAAAACCTCATCCTGACGGCAACTTCATTCGTTAAATCAGAAAAGGTTCGATCGCGATTTCCTGCCATTTCCCCTCAAATCGTTCGACAACCAAAGGTCTGACTCGGAATTTCGGCGGACACCCGTCAAGAACATCAATCCGCAAACACGAATAAGGACGGCGTTTGTGGGAACCTTGACCGCTGCGGCCGACAAATAGCAAAGATTCTGCTACCTGGCGGCCGGCTGTTTTGACACCCGGTTCGCGCCCCAATCGATAAGCTTCAGGACTTGATACTTCTTCCAACACCGGGCCTTCCGGGCGCTGGCGGCGGAGACTGTGGCCGCTTCCCCCGCAGACAATCCAATTAATGCCAGAGTCGCCGTGTCCGGTATCCCCAGTCCGCAGGTATTCCAAACAGTGGGCGTGGCCCGTCAGCACTAAATCTACTAGCGGACGCCCGCGCGCCACTTCCCCAACTGCATCGCCCACCGCGTCGAGTACCTCGCGCAACCGCAACCGCACGGCCAAAGTTTGAGCTTGATTCCACTTTGTCGCTTCGGTTACGTAGGGGGGATGGTGCAGGTAAATTACCCGCCCCCGTACCTCTGAATCGCGCCAAGAGTCAATCAGTCTTTGTTCGAGCCATTCGAGCTGTTCAACGTCCGTGGCGGCTGTTTTGTGGGACGACAGTTGTTTGTCAATATCAATCAGCATTTCGTCAAGTTGCTCTAATTTGGCGCTCAAGTCGTCTAGCTGTTCGGCTTCTGAAGGAATTTCGGGGTTTAGCCGATCGCACATTTCCAGCATTGCCAATTTTTCTTGTTCCAACTTTTCCCTCTCAAGTTCCAAATTCCGGCGGCGAATGTCGCCTTGTTTGGTTTTCGGAAGCGGCAAGGGTTCGTTGAATGTATTGGAGTCTAGGGCGAAGAAGTCGATGCCGCCGCTGCGGAACGTGTAATAGCGGTTGGGTAAGCGCGTAAAGCTTCCGGGTTGGTAGCGGATGCAGCGGCCTGTGCTGGTGCTGGCGGTGTAGTGGGTGTCTAGGTGGCGATCGAGTTCTCCCGGCATTTTGTGAGCTTTCAGGTAGTCGAGAAATGCTTTGGCGTAGGCATTTCCGCGATCGGAACCGTGCCAGCCCACATCGAGATCCAATTTGGAACCCAACAGCTTCCGCAGCGGCAAAGCTGTTGCCGACAGCAGGCCGTAGACTATGGGCAAGTCGTAATAGTCGTGGTTTCCCGGTACTGGTAAAAACGGAAAGTTGAACACCATGCGATCGTAAGCAATCCGAGATGG
>JBBSNU010000295.1:0-6506 GCA_038260455.1 Chroococcales cyanobacterium
ACGGACTTAAGTCCGCACTACAAACTGTTTTGGGAGCGTTTCAGTTTTGCATTTATAGTGCGAGCGTCCCCGCTCGCTCCTGCGTACAATACGCGAGCGGGGACGCTCGCACTATAATAAAAAAAATCCTTTTTGCAAAACACCAGATGCTCCCACCGTTTTTGCGATCGACCTGACATGATGTAATTGATAGTTTGTGCACCACAATCTCAGAAACCGGGTTTTTTACTTTGTCTGCTGGCTGTGACGAAGTAAACGCATGAAAAATCCGGTTTCTTGCTATTGGTACGATCGCCCCATCAACATAAAAGCGCAGGTTGGGCGATCGAATAAATCGATTTTTTATAACGTTGGCGATCGAATTCCGAGATATTTTGGCGGATAAGCATCCGGTTGATGCGTAAGTTTTGGGGGACAAACACCGGAGCGATTTTTTGGTTTTGAGCCGTTGCGAAACTTTTAGTGGCGAAGGCTGTTGGCTTTTTTGCGGTTAAGATTGATTTTAAGTTTAGGGTGCACGGGTTCCTGAAAATATTTTCACCCAATTATTCGAGATAATTAGATCCTATGGCTTGTCGATCGCAAAAACTTTTTTTACTCGCTGGCATTTTTGGGTTAGTTTGGTTGGGAAAACCAGCTAAAACATTCGCTAGCAATGTTGCAATTTTTACCTCCAATGTTGAGGATTTCGCAGCAGTCAGCACCGATCGCGATCGATACGAACGAAGCACTGATACTAATCTTGACAGTCGCGAAGACTTGCTCGCCCCAGCATCAGATCGATCGGCTTTGCCACCAATTATACCTGCAGAAACTCCAGATTTACAGCCAGAAGTTGCCAATTCTGCCGATCGCATCTCGATCGCCAAAACTCAAGAAACCGCGCTTTCTAACTCAGGTAAACCGCTAGAAGAAACTATTAGCGCCAAAAAAATTGGTTTGGAGGGCGATCGAGATTCGCAACTCATCTCAAATCCGGTGACATCGGAATTATACGAGAGTGCGAGCGTCTCGCTCGCGGGTACAGGGTTCGCGAGCGAGACAGCACTGTACGATCGCAATATCAGCCAACTGCCCAACCCAATTCAACCGAGAGAGCCGGAATTTCCCGCACCAACCGCCCCCGAACCGCCTCCGCCTTCTCCCCTCCAGCCAACCCCAGTAACACCTGTTCCCGGCGATAGGAGACCTGGGATTCCGGGTACAATTCGGGTGGAGCGCTTTGAATTTGAAGGCAACACGGCTTTTAGCGATCGCGAATTAGCAGAAGTTACGCAACAGTTTGCGGGGCGCGAAATCACCTTTGCTGAACTGATCGCAGCAGAAGCAGCCGTCACTCAAAAATACGTAGCAGCCGGATACATCAATTCCGGGGCTGTAATTCCCGCCAACCAAAGCTTTCCCAGGGAAGGAGGCGTGGTAAAAATTCGGATTGTCGAAGGCGGGTTAGATGAAATTAAGATTGCGGGAAACAGGCGCTTGAATTCAAATTACGTGCGATCGCGCCTGGAACGCGCCACCATTCGGCCGCTCAATCGCGATCGACTGCTGGAAGCCTTGCAAATGCTGCAACTAGACCCCTTAATTGCCAATATTTCCGCTGAATTGCAAGCCGGAAGCCGCCCGGAAAACAGCAGGTTGGAAGTGCGGATTAAAGAAGCAGACAGCCTCAGCGGCGAAGTGTTCGCAGACAACAACCGATCGCCCAGCGTGGGCAGTTTTCGGCGCGGCGTGCGCGTCAATCAAGCAAATTTGCTCGGTTTGGGCGACGGATTGGAGGTATCCTACGCTAACACCGACGGTAGCAACGAATTTAACGGTAGCTACACAGTTCCCGTCAACGCGCGCAACGGCACAATTCGGTTTGCTGCGGGTGCTGCGAGCACCAATGTGATCGAGGAACCCTTCGCTGAGGCCGAAATTGAGGGGAAATCGCGCACTTACGAGTTAACTTACCGCCAGCCGATTGTCGAAAAGCCCGATCGCACTTTAGCTTTGGGAGTAAGTTTATCGCGCCAAGAAAGCGATACATTCCTTTTGGGAGAAAGATTTGCGCTGTCGGCTGGAGCAAACGATCGCGGGGAAACGCGGGTTTCGGCGGTGCGGTTTTTTCAAGAATACGTGCAGCGAAATACCCGACAAGTGATCGCGGCGCGATCGCAGTTTTCCGTCGGTACTAATTTTTTGGGCGCTACTGCGAACGATAGCGGCCCTGACAGCCGTTTTCTGGCGTGGCGCGGACAAGCGCAGTACGTGCGGCTGTTAGCGCCGGAAACCTTGCTGATAGTGCGTTCCGACATTCAATTAGCCGATCGCCCGCTGCTTTCTCTCGAACAAATCGGGATCGGTGGCGTTCAAAGCGTGCGCGGATACCGCCAAGATTTGCTGTTAACTGATAGCGGTGCGATCGCCAGCGCGGAGGTGCGAATCCCGGTTTGGCGCGCGCCGAAAATCAAAGGATTGTTACAAGTCGCTCCGTTTGTCGATTTTGGGGTAGGCTGGAACAATTCGGGGGAAAAAGCGAATCCTGAGTCTGACACACTGTTGGGTGCGGGTTTGGGGCTAGTTTGGCAAATGGGCGATCGGTTGAATGTGCGTCTCGACTACGGTATTCCTTTGATTAATGCTCGATCGGGCGATCGAACTTTCCAAGAAAAAGGCATCTACTTTCGGATTAATTACTTTGCTTTCTAGCTCTTAGATGGCGACAACAATAAAAATAGGTTCGTAGTGCGGACTTTAGTCCGCATCTGAGGACTAAAGTCCTCACTACAAACCATGTTTTAAAATATAAAGTAGTTCACACAAGAGGGATTGTCTTATGCTTCAGACAAAAACTAAATTAACATTTGCAGACTTCCTGCAACAGTACCCAGACGGATCTGGTATCTATGAACTTGTAAATGGGGAGATTGTCAAAGTCGAATCAACCAGAGCTGATAAAAATGTGGCAAGATTTCTAGTATGTGGCTTTAACGATGAAATCAGCCGTTTAGAACTTGATTATATTGTTGACAAAGATATAGTTATCAGAACTGTCAAACCTTCAGGACAAGAACAAGGCAGAAATCCTGATGTTGGCGTGGTTAAGGCATCAGTATGGAACAGCAATGTACGTGGCTATGGAGCCCTTACCGAACCTATCCAATTAGCCGTAGAAGTTACCTCAACTCACTGGGAAGATGACTATGTTGATAAGCTAGATGAGTATCAACGGCTCGGCATTTGTGAGTATTGGATTGTGGACTATTTGGCGATCGCTTCCAGGGCTTATTTAGGCAATCCCAAAGTTCCCACAGTTTTCGTTTACTCTTTGGAAAATGACCGCTATGTAGTTCAAACTTTTAGAGATAATGAGCGGATTATTTCTAAAACTTTTCCAGAATTAGAAATCACTGTCGAGCAAATTGTACTCAGCAGCCAAATTCAAACACTTTAGAGAAACGAGATGAGCTTACACCGATAAACTTTATTGACAGGATTTTTTTATGTCTCGCTTGCATTCCTCCCTAGTCTGTGCTTTATTTTTGCTATTTCCCGGAAGTGCGATCGGCCAAATCGTCCCTGACAGCAGCTTGGGCGCGGAAAATTCGCGCATTGTTCCCGATACGATCAACAACTTACCCTCAGATAGAATCACTGGCGGCGCAACTCGCGGATCTAATCTCTTTCACAGCTTGCGCGAATTCAGCATTAATGAAGGGCGGGGAGCTTATTTTGAAAATCCCAGCGGAATTGCTAACATTTTCACCCGCGTTACGGGCGGTAAATCCTCAAATATTTTAGGAACCCTTGGAGTGCAAGGCAATGCTAATTTATTTTTAATCAATCCGCAAGGGATTTTATTCGGCCCCAACGCTCGCTTAGATTTGCGAGGCTCGTTTATGGGTTCAACTGCTGCGGGCGTTGTCTTTAATAATGGTTTTGAATTCAGCGCAGCTAATCCCAACGCAGTACCTTTGTTAGCGATTAATATTCCTGTGGGTTTGAGATTTCGAGACAATCCCGGTACAATTGTCAACGCTTCGAGATTTACTCAAGTTATTGAAGGTACAACAGTTCCAGTGGGTTTAGCAGTTCCTCCCGGTCAAACCTTAGCACTCGTAGGAGGAGATTTAACGTTTAACAATGGTTTTGCCAGTGCTTTTAGTGGCAACATTCAATTAGGGAGCGTGGCGAGTCCGGGTTTAGTAAGCTTCAATATCACACCGATAGGATTAGGTCTAGATTATACAAATGTTGCTAATTTTGGCAAAATTGAATTATCAGGTTTATCGGCGGTGACAGCGAGTGGGCCTGGTGGTGGCTCGATCGCGCTCCGGGGCGGAAATGTGATTTTGCGCGATCGAGCCAGCCTAGTCTCCGATACCATTGGCGATATTAATGGCCGCGATATCACCGTAGATGCGGCACAGTTAAGAATTTTAGACCAAGCCTTTATTTCAACTGGTACTAGCGGTACGGGAGGCGGCGGCAATGTCAGCGTCCGCGCGACAGATGCTGTAGAAATTACAGGAATTGGATTTGATAACTTTCGGAGCAATGTTCTTGATGCCGGCACAACAGGAACTTCTAGCTTTTTAACCAGACAAAGCGGCATAGCTGTCGGGACAGTGGGCGCGGGTGCGGCGGGGAATATTACAGTTGATACTAAGCAACTAATGCTCCGAGAAGGCGCGTTAATCGTCAACCCTAGTTACGGTGCAGGAGCTGGGGGGAATGTGGCAATTAAAGCTTCTGAATCAGTCGAAGTCAGCGAATCTGGGCTGTTCACTACCGCTATAAATCAAGGTAGTGGAGGCAATTTAATAGTTGATACCGCAAAGCTAACTGTGCGTAATGGGTCAGTTATATCAAGCGCAACTGTGGGTGCTGGTAATGGTGGAAACTTAATCGTGAGAGCTTCTGACTCGGTGCTACTCACAGAATACCGATTAGATAGTTCCTTCGGTACTGGTATTATCACTAACAGTATTGGCGGTACGGGAAACGCGGGAAATATAGAAATTAATACACGCTCTTTACTCATAGAAGGGGGAACGTCGATCAGTTCTACCAGCGGAGTTGCATCTAGAACTGGTGTGATTCCTGCTATCGGCAGGGGTGGAAACCTTACCATAAATGCCACCGACTCTGTGACACTAACTGGTAGCAGCCAAAGTGACAGCTTATCCGCTGCTAATATTGCTCGCAGTCAATTAATTACCGGGACTGTTGCGGGTGGTAATTCTGGAGATTTGAGGATTAATACTAGGCGATTGACTCTTGAAGGTGCAGCGGCAATAGGAGCATCTACTCTAGGTGCGGGTAATGGCGGAAATATCATTGTCAATGCTTCGGAATCGATAAAACTGATTGGAACCAAAGATAATTTCTCTGCTTCCGGTATAGCAACCGCTTCTGGAGAGACTGTGTATCAAACTTTATTTGGGCTTGCTCCCCCCACGGGCGCGGCGGGAAACATCAGCATTACTACCCCAAGCTTGACTATCCGGGATGGGGCGACGATCGCTGTTGGGAGTTTGGGCTCGGGACGCAGTGGTAATATTAATGTTGTCGCAAATTCGATCGCCCTCGACAACAAAGCCAGTATTGACGGCACGACTGTATCCGGTACAGGAGCAAATATTAACCTGCAAGCGCGAAATATCCAATTGCGACGCGGGAGCAGAATTACAACAGATGCAGGTACTTCTGAGGGCGGCAACATCAATATTAACAGCGATACTTTGGCTGCTTTACCCAAGGAAAATAGCGATATTACTGCTAATGCGCGATCGGCCGGGGGAGGTCGGGTTAAGATTAATGTCCCCAATGTTTTCGGATTTAGCGCCGTTAGCCGCGAACAAGTGCGAGGCAATTTGGAATTAACAGATGCTCAATTTGCAGATTTGCAAGTAACTCCTACTTCTCTGCTTGGGAGCAGCGACATCGCCGCGATTTCCCAAAGCGGGGGCCCGGCTTTGCAAGGTACTGTTACTTTTAGTTCTTCTGGGGTGAATCCGGCTCAAGGTTTAGTGGAACTGCCGCAAAACTTGGTCGATCGGGCGGCGTTAATTGCTGCAAATCCCTGTCTCGAAGGGGGCGAGAACGAGTTTACCGTCACTGGGAAAGGGGGAGTGCCACCGAGTCCTAACGATGCCCTCAGCAGCGGATATGCACCGTTTCCGTGGGTGGAAGGTTCGGCAGCGGATTCTGTAACGGATGTAACGGATGTAACGGATAGAGGTTCGAGGGAAGCAACGGAGAAAAAAGCTCAGGAAGTTGTTCCGGCGCGCGGTTGGGTGGTGAATGGGAAAGGGGAAGTTACGCTGGTGGCTGCGGAAGTTGCGGGTGATTTTCCACAGCGCACTCCTCATCCCCTGTCGGTTTGTCAGCCGCGATGAGTCCAAAATAGCAAATGCTTTAAAAATTCTCTCCGAATGAAGAGCATCTCACTTTTGCAAAAAGCATTTTTTTACATTACAGTGCGAGCGTCCCCGCTCGCGAGTATATAACACTCGCGA
>JBBSNU010000296.1:0-6490 GCA_038260455.1 Chroococcales cyanobacterium
AGACAGAGACAGAGACAGCAGCCCGCAGCCAGCCCGCAACAATTTCCGAGACAAAGACAGAGACAGAGACAGAGACAGCAGCCCGCAGCCAGCCCGCAACAATTTCCGAGACAGAGACAAAGACAGAGACAGCAGCCCGCAGGACTCCCGAGGCAATTTTTACAAAGACAGAGACAGAGACAAAAACAGAGACGGAGACAGCAGCCCGCGGGAATTCCGGGGCTATCATTTCAGAGACAGAGACAAAGACAGAGACACTCGCCCTGTGGACACTGCCTCAAATACCGTCGTGCAACCAGACGCAAACACAGACGACATGATTTACGGCCGCCATGCAGTGCAAGCGGCTTTAGAAAGCAACCAAGTGCTCAACCGGATCTGGGTTGTCCCGCACCTGCGCTACGATCCGCGCTTTCATAGCTTGCTAACCGAAGCCAAGGCCAACGGTAGCATCATCGACGAAGTTGACGATTTGCGCCTCGACTACATCACGCGCAAGGCAAACCATCAAGGTGTAGCCGCCCAAGTATCAGCTTACGAATACCTCGATTTGACTGAACTGATCGCGAAGGCTAAGGCTGCTTGCGAAGATCCAGTTATTGTGGTAGCAGAAGGACTTAACGACCCCCACAATTTAGGGGCAATTATTCGCACCGCAGAAGCGTTAGGAACTCAGGGCATGGTGATTCCGCAGCGGCGGGCCGTCGGGATTACCTCGGCAGTGAGAAAAGTCGCAGCAGGGGCATTGGAAAACCTGCCAGTGGCGAGGGTTGTCAATCTTAACCGGGCGCTGGAAGAATTGAAAGAGGCTGGATTCTGGATTTACGGCACTGCAGCAGGGGTAGGTGACTCGGTAGAGACAATCAAGTTCTCCGGGCCTACTGTTTTAGTTGTGGGCGGTGAAGCTGACGGTTTGAGCCTTTTGATACAGCGCGGTTGTGACGGATTAGTTTCAATTCCTTTAAGGGGAAAGACTCCTAGCCTGAATGTCTCGGTAGCAACGGGGATGGCTTTATACGAAATTTACCGCCAGCGGGGGCCCAAAAAGTTTCATGTACACGGATCTTGAAGGTCGTTGAAAAAAAGTGTACAACAGAGTAATTGATGTAAGTAGCTCACCGGGCGATCGGTCTCTGTAGCTACTTACACCTTACTAGGACAATGCCGGGTAGAATGTCAACTGGGAAAACACCATCTCTGGAATCACATTAGAATTAAAGCTGAATAAACAACAGATAAGTCTGATGAAAACCCATTTTGGTTGTTCCCAGTCGATCGGCAGCTACGGCGATAAAATAATAGGTGAATGCAGCCCAAAAATGAGGGGCTGCATACCCTGAACAAGTAAGGATAGCCGATCGGCTTTCGTTACGGACAGGCGAAAGTAGAAGGGGCCTTTCCCCTAGGTTGAAATCTATTTAGATATCGGCTTTAAATAGGTTTAAATGGGTTTTTGGTAGGAGTGGCACAGCCGAGTAAATAACAAAAGCGCAGGTGTTGCCCGCAACACCGTGAAAACACGATCAAATAAATTAAAAAAGCAGGTCACTAACCCCGCGCTGAAGCGACGGGGCTTGCCGGAAACCAAGCCATCGGTCTAATGCAAGGTAAGGCGAAAGCCGAAGTAGGACTAGACAACGGCACAGATGCCAACTTAGCAGGCTAGAGGGTGGCACCTCAAAAAATGTTACAGGCTCTTTTCCTAACCCGTAACCGCTCTGCCTGTAAGGTCGAAGGGATTTATACAACTAGCCTTATCGGCAAACAAATCATGCAGTACGTTCCTGTGGTTGATTCAAATCAACGCCAACTGATGCCAACTACGCCCAAGCGGGCAGAGCGTTGGATTAAGTCAGGCAAAGCAACACCGTTTTTTCGTAAAGGAATTTTCTGTGTTCGCTTGAACGTGGAGCCGTCTCATCGTCTAACGCAACCCATAGCCGTTGGTATCGACCCTGGCTCTAAGAGGGAAGGGTATACAGTCAAGTCTCAGGCACACACCTACCTCAATCAGCAGTTCCACGCTGTTGACTGGGTGAAGGATGCAGAAGAAGCAAGCACTAATGCCAGACGAGCGAGGCGCAATCGCAAAACGCCTTATCGAAAGAATCGCCTTAATCGCAAACGTGGTGGTATTCCTCCCAGCACTAAAGCTAGATGGCAATTCAAGGTACGCGCGAGGTGAAAGTCTATGCTGCAATATTTCCCATCTCTCATATTGGGATTGAAGACATTAAGGCTACGACTAAAAAAGGTTGCAGGACTACCGAACGCATCATTTAGTCCGCTCGAAGTGGGCAAACAATGGTGTTATTCCGAGTTGCGGAGGATTGTTGACCTGACTGCTTTTGATGGCTACGAAGACACCTATCTAACTCGCCAAGCATTAGGACTAAAGAAGTCTAAAGATAAGCTGTCTAACAGATTTAACGCCCACTGCGTTGATTCTTGGACACTGGCTTATTTGCTAGTCGGTGGTGATTCAGTACCAAACAATACGGTGGTAATGGAATGTAAGCCCATTCGCATTTATCGTCGGCAACTACACGTTTTCAACCCTGGCTCGGAGTGGATATCGTCGTCCTTATGGCGGTTCCATGTCTCAAGGATTGAAGCGTGGTGGGATTGTCAAACATCTCAAATATGGCAAGTGTTATGTCGGTGGCGAAGACTCTAAAACGTCCCGCATTAGCCTACATAGTCTTGCTACAGGCAAACGTCTTTGCCAAAACGCAAAGCCAAACGATTGCAGGTTTTTAGCCTACAACTCTTGGCGAACTGTAAAGCCGTGCTAAAAGCACGGGGTTTCCACCCACATTTTATGATGAAAGAAGTCTTGATTAGCTTGCTCAATTTTTTCGGATTAGCTTGGTGGGTTGAAGTTAAAACTTCAGCGCCGCGGTGCATTTACTATTTTGGCCCCTTCTTGACCGTTCGAGAGGCGGAAGCTGCAAAAGCAGGATATGTAGAAGACATAGAAAATGAAGGTGCAGAAGGTGTTGGTGTTTCGATTCAGCGCTGCAAACCTATTACTTTGACTGTTGCAGATGATTTGGGAAAGTTTGGTGAGGGAGGGTTGGTGCCTGTTTTGAGCAGTCAGTAGAAGCAGGGAAGTTTTGAGTGCGTGAGTTGTAAATTAAATTCCGGTAACATCGGAATTATACCAGAGTGCGATTAGGCGATCGCACTTTTTAATTCGGATGCAAATGCAAACGCAAACGATAGATATAATATCGCGTCCCGTCGATTGATAACGATAAAATTGGTTCGTAGTGCGGACGGGAGCATCTCAGTTTTGCAAAAAAGATTTTTTTTATTATAGTGCTGTCCCCGCTCGCGTATTGTACAACTCGCTCTTCGGGGACAGCACTATAAATGCAAAACTGAGATGCTCCCGTGCGGACTTGAGTCCGCAACTCAAGAGCGGACTAAAGTCCGCACTACGAACGAACGAAGTGTTTTTGTTATGGCGATCGACTGGACATGATATAAGTTCAAAACTCTAGCTAACTGCTTGGGGGTTACTCTCAATCCAACGATCGATATCTGCGATGACGCGATCGGGAATTTCCCAAGGAAACAAGTGGGCTGTATCGGGATAGCACTGCCACTGACTATTGTGTAGGTGGCGGGCTGTTTCTAAACTGGATGCGGAGGTGATGTGCCGATCGCCCTCTGCAGCCAGCACCAAGCAGGGACATTGAATATCGCCGAGATGCTGCAGTCGATCGTATCCGGCTCTGAGAGCGGTATTTAAAGCCTTTGTAGCCGCGCCGGAAGTCTGGAGATAGGCGGGAGTACCTGCCCGTGCCAAGTAGCGGTAAGGCGTGGCTGTATGCTGCTGGATCAAGTAGCGAAAGAGCGATCGCCTACCAAAAGTATCAATATTCCACTGCCAACCGGGAATCGCCCAATTGATGATTCCGGCTAAACCGGTGTAAAGGTTATCTTGCCAAGAGATCGGAGGGTGACTCCCTCGCGGTTTGGCAGCGGATGCCAGCACAATCAAACCCGTGACTCGCTCTTGATATTTCATCGCTAATTCCAGGGCTAAAATCCCTCCCAAAGACCATCCGACGACCAAACACCGATCGACTCCCAATCGGTCTAAAAGTGCTTCTAAATCGAGGAGGTGGTCAGTCATTTCAAAGGGATTTGAGGTGCGGCTGTTGCCGTAGCCGCGCAAGTCTGGGGCGATCGTCCGAAAGCGTTTTGAGAGGTGTTCTGTAAACACGGACATACAATCGCCGGAACCGGGATGTCCGTGCAAGCAAAGAATCGGAAATCCTTCGCCTTTGACAGAAACACTGAGTTTTTGATGCGGCATTTTTTAATATAGCAATTATCAAGTGAGTGAGGTACAGATTGGTAATTGGTAATTGGTAATTGGCAATAAAAAAACATAGTATCTTGTAGGGGCGGGTTTAGCTAATAATCTCTGATAGCAGCGAGTTTATGAGTGCAAAACCCGCCCGACCCATGTAATGTTTATTTGCTCCCCATCTAATGTTTATTTGTAACGGGAGCATCTCACTTTTGCGAAAAAGCAATTTCTTTACAGTGCGAGCTTAAGAGCTCGCGAGGATAGATCTTTTGCGAAAAAGCAATTTCTTTACAGTGCGAGCTTAAGAGCTCGCGAGTGTTGGATAGATCGCGAGCTCTTAAGCTCGCACTATAAAATCAAAACTGAGATGCTCCCTTTGTAACCACCTACTTGATTGGTAAGCTCCCGAAACGGAATCAACTGTATTCCAGCAGTTAAAAACTGGGATTCTTACTAATATAATCCGCAATTTTAGAAATAGAGTTGCGGATTTGTAGATCGCCGCTCCTGCGACTGTCTATCACAGTCATCACGTAGGCTTCGCCGTCAATGCTCATCGCTAAAGTTGTGCCGAGTACCAGGGAATTTTCGCCGGTTTTTTCACCCAACCACTGAACTTTAGTTCCTTGCAAGGCCGCAAATCCCAAAGCGCGATCGTACTGGCGGTTGAGAGTTTCTATTAACAGTTTAGCACCCGGTGTTTCGCCGTTGTAAATTTGCACCATCATTTCGGTGAGTTCGTTAGCAGTCAGGCGGTTGGGCCCGGAACCGGGGTTGGAGGGCATAATTTTTTCGCCCATTAATTTGAAGTTGACGCGGGTTACTTGGTAGCCGCGATTTTCTAAGAATTGATTGATGTAATCGGAACCTACATAATCGATCAGTTGATTGGTGGCGATGTTGCTGCTGCGATCGATCATTTCTTCTAACAGTAGCTGCAGCGGGTAATTACGAGCGGATACAATCTTCGATGATGAGTCTTCGGTAAAATTGCCGGGAGTGACGAATACTTTCTGATTCAGGCTAATTTTTTCGTTTTCGACTTTTTGCATCAGGGCGACAGCAATCGGCAGTTTAATTAAGCTGGCCGGGCTGGCAGGAGGCACATCGCCCCGCAGGTTCACGCACTCTCTAGACAGGTGGCAAATGCCGATGGAAGCTCGATCGGACAAACCGCTTTCGCGAGCCACCTCAGCCAAAAAATTTGATTTTGCTTGCTGCACTTGAGAGGTGGCTGCGGTGAAATTTTCCCGGTATTCTTGAGTTTTTGATGATTTGAAAGGAGCTAAAAAGGAATTTTGGGGAACTTCCTGTAAGTTGTTGAGGGCCTGGTGCCACAAAAATTGAGTTTGTTGCGAAGATTCGATCGACTGATTTTGCTGTTTTCCAGTTTCTACGGCTCGGTTGGCTAAACGGACTGCTTGCTGCAAATTGTCGTTAGCTCTCTGTTCTACTAATATTTGTACATCTACCGCTTGCAACTGTTGTATCAGTTGTTCTTGGGGATTGCCGCCGAAGGGAATTAAGCCAGAAAACAGGGTGGGTTCTGGGGAGGGTGAGGCTGGTTGTTCTAATTCGGTGACGAGCCGATCGCGAATTTTGTAGAGTTCGTCTAGGGAACGCGGGTTAGATGATTGAGAGAATGAACTGGCGATGGTTAACACCTGAACCAGTCCGATGCCGGCGACTACTGCCACCATCTTGTTTGCGATCGACAAAAAACGCCCGATTCCTCGCATATATTCGACATCCTCAACACAACCAAATTCAATCTAAGCAGCTATTGTTACAAGAGTCAAACGATTTTAGATTTTAGCCGTAGGGTGCGTCGCCATCGACAATCCTCAAGAAAGAGCGACAATCTCATAGCGACGCACCTGTTCTTTTCAATGACGCAGGAACCAACCCAACATTTTTGTCTTAAGCAAGCTTTTTGATAAATGGTATCAGGTGCGTCGCCAAGAAATTGTCGATTTAATGCAAGGGATTTTTAATGGCGACACACCCTACGAATACTGGCCACCCGTGCATCAAGCCAAAGAAACCGGGTTTTTTACCTAATCTACGGGTCACAACCAAAGATTTCGGAAAAAAACCCGGTTTCTGACCACCCGTGCGATCGCGAACTAATAAAATAAAAGGAGTCGATCGCGCTTGAGCGCGATC
>JBBSNU010000297.1:0-6476 GCA_038260455.1 Chroococcales cyanobacterium
CTCTGGGGCGTGGCCAAAAAGCACAATCAAACTGAGTTAATTAACTCCATCAACCAGAAGTACGCAGTCAACAAGACATTGGCAGCCGTCAAGCAGCGCGGTTTGCAAAACGCCAACGTTAAGCTGGTAGTGCAAAATTAATCGCTGTGCACGTTTCTAAGCTTGCGGGTTAACCAAATACGGGTTAACCCGTTTTTTGTGTTCGATCGTCATATTAGTTCGATCGTTCGGAATGCGAGTCCTCGCAATTGCAGGCTGAAGTCCAAACCTGCACCATGAATTGACAAGACACGGTATCAAATTTTAGCTAGCGGGCGCGGGAATCCCCAGTCCATAATCTTTGATAGGCGGGTGGGATGAAAGCCCGGTCGATCTCGGTTGGGAGGTTGACCATCTTGCAAAGCAACCGAAAAGCCTCCACAACCGAGATCGACACACTCTCTCAAACGAAGCGCCTAATCTCTACATACTCTGGCAATTCTATGTTTGACTAATCAAGTAAGCACTCGCCACAGCTAATGCTGAAAGCGATTAAAGTCCGAATTTACCCAACCACTGCCCAGCAAGAACATCTGGCTCAGGCGTTTGGTTGTGTGCGTTGGGTCTGGAATCAGTCGCTACATACCATGTCTCAAACCTATAAAGAGACAGGGCGTGGGGTTTCAGCGATGACCCTGAAAAAGCAGATTCCTTTTTGGAAGACTGAAAATGAGTGGTTGTCTACCTGTTACCCGCAGTGCTTGCAGCAGTCTGTATTAAATCTAGGCGTTGCTTTTGGCAACTTCTTTGACGGGCGTACAGGTTATCCAACATTCAAGCACCGCAACGGGCGGCAATCATTGCAATATCCGGCAAACGTCAAAGTGTTGGATGAGCGCCAAATCAAGTTCCCTGGCAATCTCGGTGTAGTGAAAGCCAAAATTCACCGGGATTTGATTGGGAAATTAAAGACTGTCACGGTATCGAGAATGCCGGATGGTCGTTACTATGCTTCGCTGCTGATGGATGATGGTATTGAACAGCCATCATCGAGCGATGACGGCAAAGCGATCGGGATTGATTTGGGCTTGACGGATTTTGCCGTCACTTCTGATGGCTCAAAATATCAGAACCCGCGTCATCTTAAAAAACATGAACGCAACCTAAAATGCAAACAGCGCAAGCTATCCCGCAAAAAGGATAAGACGACTAACCAGCGTCGCAAGGCTAAAAGAGCGCTTGCCAAGCTGCATTCTAAAATCTCCCGAGTCAGAGACGACTACCGCCACAAACTATCCCGCAAGATAGTCAACGAAAACCAAGTGATTGTGGTGGAAAATCTCGCGGTCAAGAACATGGTCAAAAATCACAACCTCGCCAAAGCAATCAGCGATGTCGGTTGGGGGACATTTTTCACCATGCTGAAGTACAAAGCGGAGGCAGAGGGAAAAATCTACTTGGAAGTCGATCGTTTCTTCCCGTCCTCTCACCTGTGCTCAAATACTTGGCAGCGAGTGCCGAAGATGGATTTATCTATCAGGATGTTTGATTGTCCTCATTGCCATCAACGGCATGATAGATACATCAATGCGGCAATCAATATCAGAAATGAAGGCTTGCGGATATTGGCGTTGGGAAGCAGCGCTACTGCCCTTGGAGGCAATGTAAGACCCAAGAAGTATGGGCGAAAGTCTACTACTTCCCAGGCTGTTGCCGATGAATTGGGATGCCTACACCATACTGCCTAGCAGTTCGCGCGTGGTACTTCACTCGAGGCATTTTGAGCCACAATTACTATTCGCATATTTTTTTTTCACCTAACTTGATTTATTCACTACTAGATTGAGCTGCTTTTTTCTCGGCGATCGTTTTGTGATAAATTTCAACAATCTTTTCTGCTTTCCGATCCCATTCAAATTCTTTGGCTTTTTCCATCGACTTAGCAGACATCCTTTGCCGCAACTCATCGTCTTCCACCAAAACTTTTATTTTGTTCGTCAATTCTTGAGTGAGATACTCTCTCGAATTTGGCTCGATCCGAAAACCTGTTTCTTCAGTTACATACTCCCCGATACCGCCGTTGTTGGGGACAATGCAAGGCAAACCGCAAGCCATCGCTTCCATCACCACTGCGCCGCCAAACTCCCTGATCGAAGGAAAGCAAAAAATATCCGCCTGTCTATAGTATTCAACTATTTCTTCTTGACCTACCCAGCCCGCAAACTTTACTTTTTTTCCTAAATTAAGTTCCCGTACTTGAGCTTCTAAAGAGCTTCTTTCTTGCCCGTCACCTACGATAGTTAAGTGGACTTTTTCTTGAACGCTTTGCTCTAATCTACTAACTGCTTCAATGAGAATGTCCGCACATTTGTAAGGAACCAACCTAGCTACAAACAGTAAATTTATCTTGCTCCCAGTTGTGATTTTTTTGGTATCTGTTAAAAAACTGTTGGCAATACCGTTTTCGTAAAACAGTTCTATCCGACTGTCTGGAATACCAAACATATCTTTGACCAAATTCAAAGTATATGTCGAACCTGCTAATATTTTATCCGCTTTTTTATAAGTTTCCACGTAGCCCGGTATTAACGCACGCCCCACCGCTCGAAAAAAGTTTAGGTAAGCATATTCCTGTTTTGCTATTTCTTCAAACCCTGCGGGAAAAGGAACGCCTCCATTCACTGGCCCGATGATTACTGGAGTGCGGGTACCAGCTTTAACCACTTTGAAAGGGGATCGCGGCTGCATGGGAGTTATGGCATGAACTAAATCGTAATCTCCTCTCTGAATTCGCTCTTTGAAAGTTTCATAAACTTTATGATTGAATTCTGCATAAACCGGATAGCCTAAAACATTAGCTAAAGGCCAGTTATTTTTGCCTTTCATTGTCAGGGTGTTTACCACCATCGAAAAGTATTTTTTAGTCAGATCGCTTTCGGCTATATAAGTAATATTTTTGTGTTCTTTTAACTTTGACAGCGGCGTTTTATTTCTTTCGTGGGTAACAAGAGTTACATCGGCAAATTTGCTAATTGCTTGGTAAAATTTGTAACCTACCAAAGGTACAGATGCCGCCTCGGGGTTGCATTGCTCTACAATTAATAATACTTTTAATTTTTGGTTGTTCATTTGTTTGTGTTATCTTGATACTTGCCGGCGGCAGAATGGCCGCAGGCAACGGCATCGGCGAAAGGCAAGTTATGTTTATTTTGGTCGGTCTACTTAGTAGACTTAGCACTGATTCTAACTTGCTCTATGGATGGGTTTGATGTCTTGTATTCAATTAAGCTGCTGTGCTGTCCCAGCAACCTGCGCTGGTGAAACTGAATCTGACCTTGCAACTGAGGAAATCTGCCGATCGCACAAGATATAGCATAAAGTGCAGCATCCTTGGCCTGCCAATTCCGATCCTGCTGCATCCGGCGATAAATTCGGTAAGTAAGCACCGGGTAGCCGGCCAGCAACCAGAGGCTCCACCCGTGGGTAAACCAGGCTGTACCCAATGCTAGCACTGGCAAAACCAATCCCCAAAACCAGATGCTGAGGGTGTCTTTCACCCAGTGGCGTTCGGGGGTGTTCCCGTGCAGCCAAGAGCCCTCAGCGTAAGCGTGACCCGCTCTTTGAGAGCGCTTCCACCACTGGTCAAACCGAGTCATTTGAGCGTCGTGCAGGGTCATTTCTGCATCTAAGCGCTCGATTTTCCAGCCGTTTTGGCGCAGCCTCACGCACATTTCCGGTTCTTCGCCGGCTATTAGTGCGGGGTTGAAACCGCCGACTTGCTCGAATGCTTTGACTCGCATCATCGAGTCGCCGCCGCAGGCTTTTGCTTCGCCGACTGGCGTGTCCCACTCGATGTCGCAGAGTCGGTTGTATGCTGTGGCTTCGGGGAATTTTTCGCGCCTGCGCCCGCACACTACAGCTAATTCTGTGTTAGCTGCGAGTTTTTGCTTGGCTGTTTCGAGCCAGCCGTCAACTACTTCGCAATCGCCGTCTACGAATTGGACAAATTCGATGTCGGGAGCTAATTGGCGCAGGCGGGCAAATCCTGCATTTCTGGCGCGGGCTGCGGTAAAGGGTGTAGATAGGTCTAGTTCAACTGTATCGCAGCCGATCGACCGGGCTAATTCCAAGCTGCCGTCTGTTGAGCCGGAATCGACATAAACCACCAAAGCTACTTTGTTGATCGCCGATTGCAAGCACGCTTCGAGCCTCACGCCCTCATTCCGCCCGATCGCAACTAATCCAATTTCTTTCAAGCGATACCTCTTAAATTCGACTTGCGAGCTGTTATTTTAATATTTTAGTAACATTCAAGCTAACTTCACAAAATCTTTATAACATAAATCCGAGCCAGTACCTGTATCGGCGCGTTCAACTATTTGTCGCTAATTATGAATTAAACCACACCAATACTTCTGAGTGCTGCGAGGTCAAAAATGCTAAATTTAAATTTTTTGTTAGCAATTCACTGTCTCGATCGGGGAGTCATCCATACATTTTTGTCTCTCTGCCAACAGTGGAATTGCCGTAACTGCTCAAAAACCGCTGAAAAAACACAAAAACCGCTGGTAAATCAGTGAATAGGAAGGCTGGAACCACCTAAACTCGTTGGCTCTCCTTCAGATTATCTAAAATCACCAGCGGTTATTGAGTAGTTACGAATTGCCCCCAATCAAATTCTGTCGTTTTTTTGAGGGCGGTTTGATGTAGATTGTTAGTCTGAATTATAGATTTGGTGAAACCTGCCCCTAGAACTATTCTACTTACTTTAACCGAAGTGCCGCTCTTAATTAGCGATCCGTGATGCCCATAATATCCAGATATTTTTGAGCAGTACCCTCCACGTTAAATTGGGCAAGCCAAGATGGATCGGCCGGCTTTGTTTGACCGGACAATACTTTTAAAATAGCTTGCGCGAGCGCTTCGCTGTCGTCTACAGGAACTAGCTCACCGTACTTGCCTCCGTCTAAAAGTTCAGACGGGCCGCTTTGGCAATTTGTAGAAACAATTGGGGTTCCCAAAGCCATTACTTCTCCCAGTACCATCGACAGGCCTTCCCAAGATGAAGACAAGACAAATACTGCAGCTCGTGCCATGTATGCAAAAGGATTTTTTACAAAACCGGGCATTACCACGTCATTTTCCAAGCCCAATTCGCGGATTAGATCTTCTAGTCGATCGCGCTCTGAACCCTCGCCTAAAATCATCAACCGAGCCGATCGCACCTGCCGTACTTTAACAAAAGCATTAATTAAGTTAGAAAAATTTTTTTGTTTTTCTAATCTCCCCACAGCCAGAATTACAGGCAATTCTGGGGAATTAAACCAGGGGTGGTCTACAGGTTCTTTACCTTTTTCTATGACTTCATCAATCTCTATTGGGTTGTTAATTACCTCGATTCGCTCAGCAGCTAAGCCAGTGATAGACGCTAGGTCTTCAGCTACTCCTTGAGAAACTGCTACTATGCCGTCTGCCCAGGGGTAGAAAAGTCGCGCTGTCTGAGGCGACCAATGCTTAAAGATTAAGGGAGATGTATTTGCCACTTCCTGGGAAAGATGCGTGTGATCTGACACCACAACCCGTGTAGGTACGCCCGAAAAATGCTTAGCCCACAGTGCTACCTCGTTGGCATAATGATTGGCTGACATTAAAGCTGTGGGTCGTTCCTGTCGCAGGTAACGCACTAATTTAGGAACTCTTGTTAATATCTTTTCAGCTTCTAGGTTGATAATCCGAACTTCCGGGGGAAAGTCCCACAGGAAAAGCGCTCCGGGAAAGTTAAGTACCAAATCTACCTTAACGCCGCGAGCTACAAAATTTCGGGTTAAGTTCAACATTACGCGCTCTATACCCCCGTTGAACAGGCAATGCAGATAAATAGCAATGTGCGCTGGCTTTTTGAGTGTATCCATTAAGTTATTTTTTGAGTTTTAGTAGTGTTTCTCTTCTGCTCGGGGGAAGGTTTGAGTTGGGGCTTGCAGTAGACGAGCAATTGCATAAATCTTTGATGCACTTTTGAAAACCGCAGCCTATAGCACCAAGCAAGCAGATAATTTCCAGATAGTTTGGGAATGCATCCAATTCAAGTTAACGTGTTTTCACCAAGTCTTCGACGCTGCAGATCCGTTTGGCGGGAACGTCACCGACGGCGAAGCTCGCATTCGGGCTGATGGTGACGTTGGGATCGAAGATAACCCCGTAGCCGATAAATACGTTGTCGCCGATGTCTATCTTTCTTACCGAATCTAGTTTAACGGCTGCAGCGCGGTTGAGCATGGCGATCGAGCCGTCGCGATGGATCTGGAACAGCCTCTAACGCATAGCAAAGTGGTGCAGGATTTTCGCAAAATATCGATCTAATCATTTTGGCGCTCTTTGGTGGATTTCAGAATCTTGGCGGGGATGCCGACTGCTGTTTGGCCCGCTGGCACATCTGACAAGACGACAGCGTTGGCACCAATATTCGCGCCATCTCCCAAACTGATGCCGCCGAGAAG
>JBBSNU010000298.1:0-6467 GCA_038260455.1 Chroococcales cyanobacterium
CTCCAAAGGCGGTTTTTTCGATTTGTTCGGCGTGAATCAGTATGGGATTGTCCACGGTTTATACCTCTGTCAAGTTCTGAGTCTAGTTTACTTTGACTTGTGTGTACACGGTAGCCTTAGTAAGGGGGGGCTCAGACTTCATCCATAGCATATCTTTAGAAAAATGGTATAAGTCCGCATTTCTCACCAAAAAACCCGGTTTCTGCCTTAACTTTAAGATTGCTCAAAAAGAAGATTTGGCCGAGAAACCGGGTTTTTATCCGTTCCCAGCAGCCGGTTCGTGGCAATTGATGTTCAAAATGCACCCGTGCTGCTATCTTGTTGTGGAGACAAAAAGAAAAAATAGTGGCGGCATGGGGATGGTTTATCAGCGGGTTTTGCTGAAGCTCAGCGGTGAAGCGCTGATGGGTAGCTTGGGCTACGGTATCGATCCGGTAGTCGTTGGGTCGATCGCCCAGGAAGTGGCTAAAGTAGTGTCCGAAGGCATTCAAATCGCGATCGTTGTCGGCGGCGGCAACATTTTTCGTGGCGTGAAAGCTGCTTCGGCAGGCATGGATCGGGCAACAGCCGACTATGTGGGCATGATTGCTACAGTGATGAATGCTATCACTTTGCAGGATGCTCTGGAACAAGCAGGAGTGCCCACAAGGGTGCAATCGGCGATCGCCATGCAAGAAGTAGCTGAACCCTACATCCGGCGGCGGGCAATTCGCCACCTCGAAAAAAAACGGGTAGTAATTTTTGGTGCCGGTTCTGGCAATCCTTTTTTTACTACTGATACTACAGCCGCCTTGCGGGCGGCTGAAATTGATGCAGAGGTGATTTTTAAAGCTACTAAGGTAGATGGGGTCTACGATTCCGACCCCCATATCAACCCCAACGCGCGCAGGTATCAAACCCTCACCTACGCCCACGTCTTGAACCAAGACTTGCGGGTGATGGACAGTACCGCGATCGCCCTGTGCAAAGAAAATAATATTCCTATTATGGTATTTGACCTGACAGTATCGGGCAACATTTACCGAGCCGTAATGGGAGAATCTATTGGAACCCTTGTCGGAGGATTTTGTGAAGTTAGCTGAAGCAGAAGATCATATGCAAAAGGCAGTTGAGGCTACTCAACGGTCTTTTAATACTATCAGGACGGGACGGGCCAACTCCTCCCTCCTCGATCGAGTCATGGTAGATTACTACGGAGCACCAACTCCGATCAAATCCCTTGCCAACATCGGCACGCCGGATGCGACTACGATCAACATTCAACCGTTCGATCGCACAGCATTAACATCGATCGAAAAAGCAATTTCTCTGTCGGATGTAGGACTCGTGCCCAACAACGACGGTTCAGTTATTCGCTTGAACATTCCACCGCTGACAAGCGAAAGACGGCAAGAATTTGCCAAAATGGCCGCGAAGTTTGCCGAAGAAGGTAAAGTTGCAATTCGGAATATCCGCCGCGATGCGGTTGACTCGATTCGCAAGCAAGAAAAAAGCAGCGATCTCTCTAAAGATGAATCGCGGGACTTGCAAGATAAAATTCAAAAGCTGACGGACAAGTATGTCGCCAAAATAGAAGAAGTTCTGGCAGCCAAAGAGAAAGATATCACGACTGTTTAGCACACTTCTGCTAAAAGGCAGTAAGCGAGCAGGCTTTCGGGCCTGCTCCACAATAATTATTTTTTAGATCGGGTAATTCACCGGACATGGTAAGCTGTTGTGCATCCTAATTGTGTATGTGATTGAGGGGGAGAGCGGGAGAAGGGGAGAGCGGGAGAAGGGGAGAGGGGGAGAAGATTTTTGATCGATCGTCGAAATATACAATTTAAATGTAGAAAAGCTTATTACCTTTTTCTTCCATCTTCACTGTTTCATCGGGACTTAAGCTCTGCAACCTGGTTTATCAGAAAAATCTTGATTTCTCAACTATCAAACTAGGTCGAAATCCGCTTGAATATCCGGGCGCGTGCGTCCGGGGTTGTTGCATCTTCCTTCTTCTATAAAATTTAATATAATTATGATAATTTATTTTTATAAAGTAGAGGATCCTTACGGCTGCTTTTCCAATTTTTCACCGCACGAGATTTTTATTGGCGGTCAAAATTGGTTAACCGTGGAACATTACTATCAAGCCCACAAATTTGTTGGTAGCGTCGATAGAAGATTAGTGGCGGCGATTCGAGGCGTAGCAACTCCTCAAGAAGCAGCAAAATTAGGTCGCGATCCCAATCACCGGATTCGCGACGATTGGGAAGCGGTAAAAATTCCGATTATGCGCGAAGCAATTTTAACTAAGTTTCTCGCTCATCAAGACATTCAAGCTATTCTTCTGGGTACGGGGGAGCGAGTGATTGTGGAGGATTCGCCAACCGATTACTACTGGGGCTGCGGCTGCGAGGGAACCGGCCAAAATCATTTGGGTAAAATTTTGATGAGCGTGCGGCAGGAAATTGGTCAGCGTCTGGGAGGCTGAGAGAAACTCAAATTCCTTTTTTTCGATTATTATATGAAGTTAGATAAACAAATGTCAAGTTACCTGGATGATCAATAATTATGATAGTGAGATTTTAAGATTGCAAGAAATTTATGAGAATATTATCAAGAAACTGGGTTTAAAACCCTGTCCTTTTAGGACGGCTGTAATTTCTTGAATTCATTCCCAAAGAGCCGGCAATTGCTGGTCTGTGTAATATAATAGAAAAGTCAAGGTTAAACTAAACTCCTTCGCCATCGTGAAACAGAGACTCAGACACACTTTTAGGCGTAAACCGGGGGACAAAGAGCGGCGAAAACTCGCCAAACAGCTAGGGGCTTAATACAGCCTCAAAATCAGAAAAATAAACAATTGAATTTTTGTTAGGTAGGGTAGGGCATACCCGAACTCGCTTGTCAATATCCTAGTACGCTTTTGGAGATAGACCCAAGGCGAGTGACTGCGAATCAGGCTCGTTAATTAGTAGGTTTCTACGGTTAAAAGGTTTGAATATTGCCGAAAGGACGTAGCACTTAAAGGTCAGTCGCTGAATTAAGAATCCCCGTACCTTCAGGTCGGGGAGTGTCAAAATAATAATTATCATTCGGTTAAGCATCTCTGTCTGTTGAAGACAAAAACTAAGCCGGCGCGATCGCACATTTTCATTCCCCAGTGCGCCAGCGCCCTCTCTAAGGAATGAAAATTTAATAACTTAAGCGATTAACTCGTTTTACTCGTTACCAGGCTCTGCCTGGTAATGCAGATCCGGAGGCTCTGCCTCTCTTTTCCTTGCCGCTTCTGGAAACAAAAGAGTGTGGCAGAGGTTTATTAAATTTTTGTTCCTAAGCAGCGCCCGCGCGCCCGATTTATTCTACAGATCGGTTAAATTAAAAAATCAGGCAGGTGCAGTGCTCGTCCGATCGCTCCGACAGCACATCAAAACTTCTTATTTTTATCGTAATTGTATAATTGCCAAAGGAGATTTATGCAACTGACAGAAAATACACAAGAATTAAATCATAAACTAGACAAAGAAATTGTGGTGCGGCGGATCACAGAACGCATTCGCCAATCTCTAGAATTAGAAGAAATTTTAACCACTGCGGTAACAGAAGTGCGGTCTTTTTTGAAAACAGATCGCATCATGATTTATAGGTTTAGTGCCGAAGGCAGTGGAGAAGTTGTTGCCGAATCAATTAATAACAACCGTCTCCCTTCCTTAAAAGGTTTGCACTTTCCAGCAGACGACATTCCCGCCAGCGCCCGGGAGATGTATGTCAGGATGCGCCAGCGGACAATCATAGATGTTAACTCCGGGACGATCGTCCTGAGTCCCCTCGATGCTGCCGATACTGGTCAACCTTTACTAAATGAAGAAACGCAATACCGATCGCTCGATCCTTGCCACACAGCTTACCTGATGGGAATGGGAGTGCAATCTTCCTTCGTCGTGCCGATTTTGCACCGCCGGATCGTGTCGAAAAACGGCAAAACAGATATCTGCGAAGCCCCCGCCTGCGTGACTAGATACGAGCCGGGAAGCGATAGCCAAACTCACATCGAACTGTGGGGACTCTTAGTGGCTCACCACTCGGTTCCCCGCAATATTTCACCCACAGATTTAGAAGTAGTTCAGCTCGTAGCAGATCAACTGTCAAATGCGATCGGCCACTCGATCCTGCTCCACCAAATCCGCTCTCAAGCAGCCCGCGAAGCCACCGTGAACAGCATCACAGCCATGTTGTACGGTCACGTCAACATTCAATTGCAACAGGCTTTAGAAGCCACTGTAGCCGCCTTTGGTGGCAGCGGTGGCAGAATTTATATCAACGCCCCGAATGTCAACAACGGTGAACAGTTATCGGTTGCCAAGAGCGATCGAGCATTTGCCATTGCTGCCCAAAGCGAGGCTACCTTTGAACTGTTCGCAACAGGCGAGCAACCCACACTTCCCAACATCGAAGCTCATCCGCTCTGGCAGCAATGGCTGAGCAAAGGATTCACAAACACCGAAAAAATTCCCAAATTCTCAACTTTTACTAATTCTCAATTCCCAGCTTGGATAATTACAGACCTCTACAAAGAATCTCAATTTAGAGTTTTATGTCCAGCTTTTCAAGCTACTAAAATTCGAGGTTTACTGGTAATTCCCCTCCATCACAAACAACAAGTAGTAGGCTGTTTGACCATTTTTCGCAATGAAATTGATACCGAAAAAATGTGGGCGGGGCGCTTTGACAGCAGCGCTACACAAACCCTTCCCAGACAATCCTTTGAAGTCTGGCGAGAAATAAAAAAAGGTCAGTCGCCCGAGTGGCAGCGGGAGGATATCGAGCAAGCTTTAGCTATCGGCAGCCAATTTTGTGCGGCAATTGGGCAGTACCTTCTTTATAAAGAAGTGCAGGTTCTGAATGCCAACTTGGAGCGACAAGTTCAAGAACGCACCGCCCAATTGCAAAAATCCTTGGACTTTGCTCGAGTATTGACCAGAGTTAGAGACCAAATTCGCAGCACCTTAGATTTAAAAACCATCCTGCAAACTATTGTGCGGGAAGTGAGAGTTTTGCTCGATACGGATCGCACCGTAATTTACCAATTTGCCGCCGCCAAACAAGGCGAGGTAGTTGTCGAAGCTGTGCGCGGCGAGTGGCAGTCAATTTTAGGTCTCAAATCTCCAAAAGAATGCTTCCCCGAAGGCTCAGAGTGCTTTTACCGAGCTGGACTGGTGCGAACAATTAATGATATTGAGACTGAGGATTTAACGCCCTGTCACCGCGAATTTTTGAGAAAATTGCAGGTGAGGGGAAGTTTAATTGTGCCGATGATGGGCAAAGATACCGAATGTTGGGGGTTGCTGATAGCCCACGAGTGTTCCGCGCCGAGGGTTTGGCAAACAGCAGAACAAGAGTTGCTGCAACATTTGGCCTCTCAAGCTGCGATCGCCATTCACCAAGCAGAACTTTATCAAGAAAGTCTCAATGCCGCAACTGCCGATCGAGCAAAAGCCGAACAGCTAGCTCAAACCCTCACAGAACTCCATAATACCCAAGCCCAACTGATTCAAACCGAAAAAATGTCCAGTCTCGGACAACTGGTGGCGGGAGTCGCCCACGAAATCAACAACCCCGTTAACTTTATCTACGGAAATCTTTCCCACGCCAGCGAATACAGCAAAGACTTGCTTTGCTTGGTAGAACTCTACCGCCAGCATTATCCCAATCCCCACTTAGAAATTAGCGAGTGCTCCGAAGCCATCGACATTGAATTTCTGGCCGAAGATTTGCCCAAAATTTTGGGCTCCATGAAAGTCGGAACTGAGCGCATCCGCCAGTTAGTTGTATCTTTGCGGAATTTTTCTAGGCTCGATCAAGCTCAAAAGAAACCTGTTGATATTCACGAAGGCATCGACAGTACCATGTTGATTTTGCAACACCGACTCAAAGCCCAATCAGATCGTCCCAGCGTAGAAATAATCAAAGAATACGGCAATTTGCCCTTAATAGAATGCTATGCCAGCTCGCTCAATCAGGTATTTATGAATTTGATCGGCAATGCCATTGACGCGCTAGAAATGGGACAAAAAGAGCCAATTATCAATGTTCCCGGACTCTCTACCAGCGCAACGGCGACATATTTAAGCTCCCAGAAACAGGAGATAGAAGCCGCAGATATAAAGGGCAGCACCGAGTTTTTGATTCCTGATTTTCCCTCTCCTTGCATTCGGATTCGTACCGAATTAATCGATGAAAAAACAGTAGGAATTTGCATTGCCGATAACGGTCACGGCATTCCCAAAGAGTTAATTTCTCACATATTTAATCCCTTTTTTACGACTAAACCCGTCGGTCGGGGGACAGGTTTAGGACTTTCTATCAGTTATCAAATTGTAGTTGAGAAACACCAAGGAGCACTCAAGTGTATTTCTGTGCCTGGTCGCGGTACAGAGTTCTGGATCGAGATTCCGGTGAATTAACTAGAACAACCTAAAAAACTGAAC
>JBBSNU010000299.1:0-6453 GCA_038260455.1 Chroococcales cyanobacterium
GCCGCAAAACCTCCCCATTGTACTGGGGAAGCCAATTAATCAGCACAGATGTTTTATAATGGCGATCGTGCAAAAATCTCGCACCCCAAGCCGAAAGTTTGAGTACAGCAGGCCCGCTTAAACCCCAGTGAGTAATGAGCAAAGGCCCGCTTTGTTCTAATTTAGCTCCCGGCAATTTCACCTTAGCATTAGGAACAGAAATTCCGGCTAATTCTTTGATTCTGCTGTCGGAAATATTAAAAGTAAATAGAGAAGGAACGGGCTGTTCTACAGTATTACCTAACTCTTTTGCCCACTTAAAACCCGACGGATTGCTGCCTGTAGCGAGAAGAATGCGATCGCACTTAAAACTCTCCCCCGACTTCAACTCAATTTCAAAACTAGGGGCGGTGTCCCCCTGTTCGCCCTCTGAGGTGTTGCCCGTTAACTTCTTTACTGAAACTACTGCATCGCCGGTGCGAATTTTTACGCCTGCATCCTCAGCGGCGCGGATCAAACAGTTAACAATTGTCTCCGAATCATCTGTGGTCGGAAACATTCGCCCGTCTTCTTCTGTTTTCAACTTCACACCGTGACCTGCAAACCATTCTACAGTATCGCGCGGTTGAAATCGAGTAAAAGCACCGCGCAGAGCTTTTCCACCTCTGGGGTAATTCTGCACTAAAATACCGGGATCAAAACAAGCGTGAGTCACATTGCAGCGCCCGCCGCCAGAGATGCGAACTTTTGCCAGTAGTTGCCGGCCAGCTTCTAGTAAAGTGACGCGGGCCTGCGGGTAGGTTTTGGCACAGGTAATTGCACTAAAAAAACCCGCTGCACCGCCGCCGATGACTGTAATTTTGAGCATTCGATCGGACAAAATTTTTCTCGCTTATTCTGGTTCAAAATCGGATTTTGCCGCCCCGCAAGTGGGACAAACCCAATCGTCTGGGATATCTTCAAAGGCAGTACCGGCAGGTATTCCCCCGTCGGGGTCGCCTTCTGCTGGATCGTAGACGTAATTGCAAACTGTACAAACGTATTTTTGCATTTCCTTAACTCAATTTTATATTGTAAGCCTATAGATTGTACTTTACAACGCCACCTAGTGCAATACCAGAGGAATTAAATTTTTTACAATGCACAATGCACAATTCACAATTATAAAATAGACCTCTTGCAAAAATAAATAGGACGGGCTAGAAGCCCATCCCACAATTTTTTTTCTTGTGGGATGGGCTTCTAGCCCGTCCTAAACTTTGATTAAAAGGACTGTTGCAATCTTGTCTCATCTATATAATCTAAAATAATACAAGCCTCTAGAACTTCGGTTCTAGAGGCTGAATTCTATCTTTTATTAGTTTACCGCGATCAGGGTACTAGACTTTTGCTAAAGGCTTAGTCCAAACGCCGCTTTCATCTTCTTCGTACTGCTGGTGAATGGCTTCCCAGGCGGTGTGTTCGGCTTGTATCGAGTCGTTGCTTTCGTCAAATGCAGCGTTGTAGGATTCGATAAAGGTTTTTTGTGCTGCTTCCGACAGGTGCGATCGCACTTCTGGAGACAAATCTGCCGGACTGTTGCAGCGACCTTTGACGGCGCGTGGCAGCGTCATCTCGCTAACCGAAACTTCTTCACCGCCGGCACTTTCTAGCAAGAGTTTAAATTCGCCAGATTTATCTGCTGCGACTTCGGCCATCACGAGAAATTCGCCCGCTTCTACGCGGGTTTGATAGATAGTTGCTTTCTCTTCGGGCATTCCCAAAGCTACTAATGCCGAAACTAGACCCGCACCGGCCGAACCTGCGATCGCGCCGCTAGCTGCACCCAACAGCACAGCACCCAGCGGGCCCGCCGATACTACTGCACCGACAAAGGGAATAAACAGCACGCCTACGCCGGTTAGCAAGCCCAAAAAAGAACCGAATAAGGAACCAAAAATCGCGCCGCTTCTGAGACCACCTAAAATTACATCTTTTTTAGTCAGAAAGCCGGCAATTTTAGTTTTGGACTGAAAGTTTTTGCCCATTACTGAGATGTGGTCGCGGGAGACTCCGCGATCGAGCAACCGCCGAATTACGCCGTCTAATTGTTCTTCTTCCTTAAATACGGCTGAAACTGTGCGTTCTGCTAGATATTCCTCTGTCATTGTTTCTCCTTGATGGTTTGTCGATTAGTTGTGCTGGTATTTAGTATAAGAGGACACTGTAGGGCGATCGCATCGATCTTGAGAGAGAGGTCGATCGGCGGCTGATAGATTGAGTCTATATCAAAGGGGTTAAAGAGGCTGGTAGTTTCCGGTGCGCTCGGTTATTTTAGGCTTTTATTCATATCTAATATACTCGGCTATAAATACCAATTGATCGATCATTTATTCGGCTGACTTAGCAGCAATTAAGTTAAAAAAACCTCGCAACTGCTCGCCAATCGAGTACCGCTGTTGAACACCCATAATAATTCCAGCATGACCGATATCTTCGGCCATAAAGGTACTGTGCAAACGACAAAAATCTTTAGTGTTGAAACTGTATATGGCACGCCCTTGCTCTGCGGCCCAGATGAGTTGTTCCTCATCTGAACAGCTAAGCTTGTTAGCGTCCGAAGTAGTTATCACGTCTACACCAGAAGTTCGCAGAGCGAGTATCAGCGAGCGTTGGAGAATATCCTCATCCATGTATAAACAAATTCGGCTCACTATAGCTTACCTGCCATATATTCTGCTTCCAAACGGTCATACTCTTCGTAGTAAGCTGCTATGGACGCGTCCGTTGCTTCCTTGTTCGCGTAATAGTAAGTGAGCGCTGCATAAATTTGTGCTAAAGTCAAATGCGGTCTTTCATCAATGATTTGTTGTGGAGTCATCCCGGCATTAAAATCAATAGCAATGTTTTCTACCGTAATTCTAGTTCCTGCAATTCGTGGGCGACCGCCGCAAGTTCCGGGCGTGCGGACAATTAACGTTCCTATCTCAACGGCAGTTGTCATATTGACCTCGATTGAGTTAACTTTATTCTATTGTAGCGCAGCTTCATTTCTACCCGATCGCATTCAACAAGGTTAACCAATGCCACTATCACCTTTGTTTCCTGTCGTTCATCCCATTCTCAAATCTACTTTTCCCGGATGTCTGTGGACGGGAGATATCAACAGCCGAGAAATAGCCCTAACATTTGACGACGGGCCGCACCTGCAGCACACACCTCAACTGCTAAAAATTTTAGATAAATACGACATCAAAGCGAGTTTTTTCTGGCTGGGATTTTGCGTTGACAGACATCCAGAAATTGCCAAAGAAGTGTGCGATAGCGGACACTGGATCGGTCTTCACGGCTACCAGCACGTATCGTTTGCTAAACTCAAAACCCACGAACTAAAACACAGTTTAGAAGACACGCAAAAAGCTATTAGCAAAGCTTGCGATTTAGACCCAAAATTAATCCGCGACGTGCGGCCGCCGAACGGCATTTTTATACCGCGAACATTAGAATTATTGCAGCAGTGGGAATATCGCCCGGTAATGTGGAGTGTCGTCCCGGAAGATTGGGTGCGGCCGGGGGTAATGAAAGTTCTTAGTCGCGTCGTGCAGCAAACTGAAAACGGCTCAATTATTGTACTGCACGACGGCTATTGCGGTGGCGAAGATGTTGCCGCATCTGCTGATAAAATTATTCCATTGCTTTTGTATAAAGGTTACAAATTTGTGACAGTAGATCGCCTGTGGCAACAAGCAAACATTCAAGTAAAAGCAAATTAAATCCATGAAAAAAACACTGTTTATAGCATCTCTTTGTTTGGCGACCGCGGGATGGGCGATCGAGCTTTCTCCTGCTTCCCTCAGTGCTGAAACTTCACTTGTAGTGCAGCAGCCAGACCGTGGCGTATCCGCGCCTGCCACCAACTTGAAAACCCCTCAAATCGAACTGCTAAATCCGGGAATGGAGCCCCGACAGCAACTACGTTTAAAGCCAGCTATTGATGTCAAAGAAACGACTGTTATGACCCTAAAAATGGATATTGAAATATCCGCATCGGGTCGGTCTTCGCCTGTGCCTAAAAGTCCAGTACCGGTGATGACTTTCGAGACAAAAGTCACTAAAATTGATCCCAACGGCGATATTCACTACGAGTTTGCTTATACTAACGCAGATATCACCGGCGATACTGGAAATACCCCGCCAGCAGCCCAAGAAATGCGTTCGGCACTCAAAAATCTGGTCGGAATGAAAGGCTCTTTCATCATGGACAATCGCGGTTTTCATAAAGGAGGTAACTTTATTTTGCCCGAAGGAGCTGACAACAACCTCAAACAAATGGTTAGAGAAATGTCTAAATTTCTAGGCCAACTTGCCTCGCCACTGCCTGCAGAAGCAGTCGGAAAAGGAGCCAAATGGCGCGTTTCTTCTTCCTCTGATTTCAGTGGCTTGAATGTGAATGACATTTCTACCTATGAATTGGCAGGCTGGCAAGATGGAGTTGCCTCTCTGAATGTAAGTATAGAGCAGCAAGCAAACCCTCAAAATATTACCTCTCCCCAACTGCCTCCGGGAACTACCTTAACCCTAAAATCTTTTGCTTCTCAGGGTCGGGCAGCAACCACAATGCGCTTGGATAGATTAATGCCTTTTCGGTCTACTGGGTCTGTTGGTTCAAATAGCGAAATGAGTGCTAAAACTGCTGGCAGTTCTGAAGAATTAACAATCACAACAAAAATGGTGATGGAGATTACTTTAGAGTCGAAATAAGCTTTATACAAACTCTAAAAAGTAGGGACACGGCAATGCCGTGTCCCTGGCTGCATCCAAATTTTTAATAAATGGTATTAAATCGGGCTAATATACCTGATATTATGTAAATTTTCTGAAAGTTTCGATCGCAAATTTGCCAGTAGAGGAGGCTGTTCTATGGTTCGATCGCACAAACGTCAAGCTGTCATCGTTTTAGTCGTAGCCCTGGGTACAATCATCGGGAATTTAGTGTTTCCAGGCCTAAATGTAGCCCCAGCATTTGCTGAAGCCAAATTTAAAGATGTCACAAACCATTGGGCCCAAGGCTGCATTGAGGAATTAGCCGACAAAAAAATCATCAGCGGCTACTACGAAGACGGCAGTTTTCGCCCGAACCGCCCAGTCAGCCGCGCTGAGTTTGCGGCAATGCTGCGTAGGGCTTTTCCCGATGCAAAAACCGTCCGCAATCCGATCGAGTTTGTAGATATTCCCACGAATTACTGGGGTTATAAACCAATTCGAGAAGCTTATCAGACTGGTTTTCTGTCCGGTTACAGCGGCAGTATTTTTAACCCGACTTTGAATATTCCCCGCTGGCAGGTTTTGGTCGCTTTAAGCAGCGGCTTGAAATATACGCCTGCGGGCTCAGCGCCTGAGATTTTGGATGCGACTTTTGAGGATGCGCGGGACATTCCAGACTTGGCGAGAAATGCGATCGCCGCCGCAGCAGAAAAACAACTTGTGGTCAATTATCCCGCCGTCAAACAGCTAGAACCTACGCGCAATGCTACCCGCGCCGAAGTAGCAACTTTCCTCTGTCAGGCGATCGCCAAACCGGGACAAACAGCCTTAGTTCCCTCGCAATACATCGCCCAAGTGCCAACGAATGTCGGCCCGGCGAGAACCACAGAAACCTCGGAATCTGGGAATATGCGGGCAGAAGTTTCTTTCGTCAAAGAAGGAGAAAATGCCAAAGATATCCGCATCAAAATCATCCGCAACGGTCAAACTTTATTAGAAGAACCAGTGCTAATTCCGACTCGTTCTCTAGTAGATAATCCCGATAAAAAAGCCAACGAAGAAGTATCAGAAGGGCGTTTGTTATCGGTGCGAATTCGTGATTTTGACGGCGACCAAGAACCGGAAGTGCTGGCAGATTTAGTCTCAATCAATAGCGGTGTCCGCTGCTGCAATTATTCGTTTATTTACCGCTACGACTCAGTAGCTAAAAAATACACTCATATCAAGCATTTCTGGGGCAATGTGAGCTACGAAATTGTCGATTTGGGCAAAAATGATATCCCGGAGTTCAAGAGTCTAGACGGGCGATTTGCAGAGGCTTTTACAAATTATGCGGATTCTCGGTTGCCGCTGCAAATTTGGCAGTACCGCCAAGGAAAAATGGAAGATGTTACCAAGCAGTATCCCGTGGAAGTATACACGAATTCTGCTGAGTTGTGGCTGGAATCTAGGAAGCGATCGAGCGAAGATGCAGAGGTAAAAGGGGTGTTAGCCGCTTTCATGGCGAGCAAGTATGTTGCGGGCCAGGAGGCCGAAGGTTGGCAATTGTTGGACAAAGTTTATCAAGGGCGCGATCGCACTCAATTCTTTGGGAAGTTGCGCGAGTTTTTGGTGAGCACTGGTTATGCTAGTAAGTAGATTTGGAGGTTTTTAACCGCAGATGAACGCGGATAAACGCTGATAATATCTGTAGGGGCGGGTTTTACGAATAATATCTAATTCCTACTAACA
>JBBSNU010000300.1:0-6453 GCA_038260455.1 Chroococcales cyanobacterium
CACCCGATCGCGATTTAAGAACAAATCCTCCACAGCATCAGCCAAAGCCTCCGCGTCTTCCGGCGCTACCACCACCCCGCCACCGCTTTGCTGGATTGCTTTCTGGGCTGTACCAGTTTCTGGAACCGAAGCCAAAATTGCCCGGCCGCTGGCGAGAAGTAATTGAATTTTTGAAGGCATATTGAAGTTGGTAACGCGCAGCTTTTGTACGACTAAACTAACATCAGCAGCAGCTAACAATTCGGGCAATTTTTCTCGCGGTTCAAAGGGTAACAACATTACATTAGTAGCTTTATAAGTTTCGCAATCTTTTTGCAAGCGCGCTAGTGCTGTTGATTCTCCGACAATTACAAAAGCGATTTCGGGTATGTGTTTCAAACGGGCTGCTGCTTTGACAACTGTTTGCAATCCCTGAGTCAAGGCAATATTTCCAGCATACAGAACTACAAATTTGCCCTTGAGTTTGTGAGTTTCTCGAAATGAGTTATTTTCTTTGGGTAAGGGGCGAATGAAATTGACATCTACCCAATTGGGAAGGCAAACTATTTTTTCCGGCGGTACTCCCTGAGAGTGCAATTTTTGGACAAAACCGCTGTCGATGACGCTGACTTGGCTGGCTGTGTTGTAAGCAAATTTTTCTAAGGCGTCAGCAATCTTAATTAGTAGTCCGTTTTTTTTCACCAAGCCGACGCGCACGGCTGCTTCTGATACTATGTCCTGTACGTTGAGGACGATCGGGATATCGCGACTCCAGCCGTAAAAGGCGACTGGGACGCAAATCGGTAAAGGTGGCATTGTCGAGAAAATCACGTCGGGGCGCCAGCCTCTGAAGGCTTGGACGGCGCTGGAGACGACAAAACTGCCGTCTAGTAATAGTCGGTCTAGGAGGCTGGGATGGGGGCCGTTGACGCGCAGGTAGCTGCGCTGAATTGTGACGCCTTTGTGTTGTTCGGTGAGGTAAAATTTGCCCTGATATTGCGGATAAATCCGGCGCTGGGGATAGTTGGGCATTCCGGTGATGACTCGCACTTGGTGGCCGCGCTTGACTAAGCCTTGCGCTAGTTCTGTCATCAGGGGGGCAATGCCGATCGGCTCTGGATAGTAGTTATACGAATAAATTAGAATACGCATAATATTTATTTTGCAGCAAATTGTCCTGCCGCGACGCGAGTTTACACCCGGTGAGTTGCAGAGGATGTGGTTGGGTTCCGGGTAGCACAACAGGGGGCGGTGCTGGAACCTTCCACTTTTTGCAAAAGAAGCCGCTCTGGATCGGGCGGGCCGCAAGCGCCTTCAGGTAAGGTTTTTTCGCATTACCAAGCAGTTGCGGCGATCGTCGGTACGGATATAGCGAAGATCGTCTGTGAGCTTGTACATGAACACCAGTCCCCTTTCTCCTTCTCTGTCTAAGGGATCGCGCTGCTCTTGCATGATCGAGTGCAGCTTTGCTTCTAGGTTGAAAGGTTGACCCCTGTCCCAAATCCTAATTTCTAAGTAATCGGCAAACACTTTTACCTCAATGTCGATCGGCGTCGCGGGGGGCAAGTTCTGGTGAGCGTGGCGGACAGCGTTTGTAAAGCCTTCGTTGACGATCAGCCGGCACTGCCACCAGAAATCCGCCGGCAGCAGCGGCAAAACTATATTCTCCAACCATTCCAAAATGGATGTTAAAGCCTCCAAGTCTGTTTCAACTTGAAGGTGCGACTCGGCCTTTGGTTGCTTGTCTTTCATTTTTGTTCCCCTTTGTCGGTCCCCACCAGCGCTATACTCAGCACCGGAGAGAGAGGAAAAGGAGGGCTCTGTCTTGGCAACATATTAGTTAAGTCAAGCTTGAGTTGAAGAAGCTCGTTTTGCCTCAAGGTGAGCATTCCTTTCGCACCATTTACTCGCACAGAAAATGAGAGACTTCCGATACTGTAACCCGCCTCGGTAGGGCGTTTAAATTGAAAAAATTCCCGATTCAGCTTGCGACGAGTGATTTTAGCTTCCACCCTGTTAGCAGTCGGTACTTGTCTAAACATACGTTAGTTTTTGTCGTCCTCGAAAACCCTAGCGGCGTAATTCGAGTACGACCAGAACTGCCAAATTGCTAATTGGTAGTTCGATCGCATATTTAGCAACTAGCTGCCCATTTTTTCGGTGTGAATTTTAACACTTAATAGTACCTTAGCGATCGCTACCGAGTCTGCTTAACTAAATATCGAATTCTAGTTCCAGCAGCCCCTCGGCAACAGCACCCGAGAGTTCAGCAATGAGTTGTTGAGGACTCCTACACAGCACCGCTATTTTTGTTAAACAGGACTGTTATGGTTTTAACAATTAGTTTCAAGTCATAGATCAGGCTCCAGTTTTCTTGATATTTTAAATCTAAACGGATGACATCTTCAAAATCGCGGACTTGAGAGCGACCGTTGACTTGCCATTCGCCAGTCATCCCGGGCTTGACATCCAAACGCTGCCACTGAGGGACTTCGTAGCGATCTACTTCGTCTGGAGTAGGCGGTCTGGTGCCGACTAGACTCATTTCGCCTTTGAGCACGTTCCAAAACTGCGGCAGTTCGTCGAGACTGGTTTTGCGTAAGATGCGCCCGACTTTGGTAATCCGCGGGTCGTTGTCATTTTTGAAAAATGCGCCAGAAGCTTGGTTTTGAATTTGGTCTTTCATGGCTTCGGCGTTGGTACACATCGATCGAAATTTCCAAATCTGAAATTTTCTCCCCATCCAGCCGCAGCGGGTTTGTGCAAAAAATATCGGGCCTGGATCGTTGATGGTGATGGCTGCGGCTATGGGTACGAGTAAAATTCCTGTAATCACCAAACCGACTATTGCCCCAACGATGTCTATCAGCCGTTTGACCAACGATTGCACTGAGGGGTGCGTCATCGGTAGCTGATTGTCCGGGGATTTCGTCTGTGCCGGAGTTGACGTGGCAGGGGTCTGCTCGATCGTCAGCACTTGATCTAAGCTGGTGAGAGCGAATACAGCCATCACCTGCGGCTTCAGGCTGCGAAGCACCAAGTCGCTGCCGCGCTGTTTGGCAAATTTGAGATTGCTGACTAAAGCACCAATTCCGCTACTGTCAATAAACGTCGTGTGAGTGAAGTCTAGGACAATTGTGCTGGGAACGGTGCTTTCAGAGAAAAGTTGCTGGCAGGTTTTTTTGAAGTTTACGGCTTCAAGTACGCTCAAGCGCACGGGTATGTGAACCGAGGGAATCTCGTCGAAGTACGTAACCCGAAAATTTTCTGCCTCTGGGATTTGGCTGACCATGAAGTCCTAGTTTCAAATTTCAAACTGATATCTTTAACCTATTCTGTCCTACCCGCTCCACCTTTACCAAATATTGTTTTTACCACCGGGCTAGCTTTATCGCAACTTTACAAAAATGTCAAAAAAAGCTTGTTGTCGATCGTCCCGATATCGAAGGCCAAGGTAGAATCTAGTCTACCAGTCCCTGTTTTGGCGGAAAAATTTTGAACGCAGCCGCCGCCCAACTTTCACCTTTGATATCATATCCGTTCGATTGACCACAATAAGCAAGGTTTGTAGTGCGGACTTCAGTCCGCTCTCAGCCCGAGGACTTGCATCGGACACGGGCGATCCGTTTTTGTTCTGGTAATCCACCGGACATGATATGAATCAAGATTTGTATCGGTTCAGCCCGATTAATTTTGTCTTGAAAAATTCCGATGTCTGTCTTGTAGCGGGATACCAAGCGCAGTTAACGGTTAACAGTTAACTAGAAAGTCAAGAGTTAACCGTTAACTGAAAAATCCCCCCACCAAACGTCGGGGGATGAGGTTAAGAATTGTAGACGTTTTCTGACTGGGAGGTTTCGCGGGTGATGGGTTTGACTTTGGCTTTGGCCTTGGCTGCGTTGCGTTTGAGGGCCTGGAGACGAGCTTCGTATTTAGCCCGCTGCTGTTTTTTGGAGGTTTGCTCGATTAAGGTTTTTAAGGCGCTACCGAGGCTTTTGTAAGCGTTTGGGAGAGTGTAACCGAAGCGTGTGGCGAGGGCGAGGGCTTTTTCGTCTGCGTCTACTGCTTCTTTTAAACTTTTCTCTCCGTTGTTTTTTTGGTAAAGTCTCCAGCCGGAGACGCCGCACAAAGATAGCGCCAGTACCAGCAGCAAGCCATCTTGCACCCAAAGTTCGCCGACTGCGCCGCCTAAACCAATGGCGAGGGCTGCCATTTCCCAACCGTCTCTGGGGATGGTGTCGTTTTGGATTCTGGCGACTTCGTGCCAAAATAAAAGATTGCGCTGATCCATTGCTAGCTGTTCCCAGCGGATCAGGTCTATTTGAATTTCTACCTGGTCTTTGCCTATTTCTTCGCTGCGGATCAGAGTGGGATTAACTTCTATTGTTTTTTCTACTGTTACCCAACTTTGGAGTTCTGGGGGCAGTATATTTTTCAAGCGCCGGATCTCACTCATCTCGGCTCTTGCTGTAGAGGTTGCATAGGATGTCATAGCTCCGGCCTATTGATTTTCTAAAGGTTAATATGTGTCTATTTCTGTGAGTATAGCAAACCTTGAATCAAAATTTTGTCTGGTAGTGGGGGCGATTCCCTACGGGATAGCTACGCTCGCGCGCACCTTTTGGCAATTTTACTCGATTTTACTTTCTGGCGGGGCGATCGCAACTGCCTGCTATATCCTTAACTTTCGACTACTTCATCAAAGGTTGGATTTCTTGCCGCAATTTCGACCAAGCCGCCAAAACATCAGGCTGAGAAGTTATCCTTTTTTTTGTGCTAAAAATAGCACTTCTGCATCGCAGGAGAAGCCTTTCAACAGTTGATAGTTGAAAATATCAAATTTTTCTAATTTTTATACTCAAGCTTCGAGGTGTTCGAGGGAGTATGCTAAGTCGCCATCCATGAAACAAATGCAGTCTGCGTCTAATTTTTTACATTCTTTTTTGACTGCATATTCTTTCCCTTGAGGCTGGCTATAAGAAATTAGTTTGATGTGATGTGTGGGGAAAGCTTTCAGTTTATTTTCTCTGATTTCTCGGGTATTGCCGATCGAGCCGTCATGAACAATGATAAAATTCTAAGCGTGATTTTTTGGAGAAAATTCTAAAATTTTGTCAAAGGTTTGCTCTATGCAGTTGGCTTTGTTGTAAACAGGCAGAATTACTGCGATTTTGATGATTGTTGTTCGATCGGGCGATCGTTCAAAAATGCTACCACCTAGGGCGGGAAATCACAAGTAAACAATTATAGGTAAAACTTCGGGTAAGAAATAAGCATTGTCAACTTGGGGCCTTGATTGCAGGAAAAGCGCGATCGGTATAAATTGTATCATGCTAGACTTGCCTTAGCCGATTTTTCAGGACGACACGGGCGATCGACAATCTAAATGCTCCCAGCACCAGGCCCCGAAAAACCCTCATACTGCCGCCAGAACCCTTTACCTCATAAGGTTGTAATTGTCAATGGTAAATTATTTAATTAACAAATGGCCCGAGTATTTTCAGCCCGGTATTACGCCCAAAAAAAACGCATTATTAGCTTTTTACTAGCATTCTTGCTGACTTTCATCACCTATCAAGCAATCTTAGAAATCGTCACAGTAGAAATTCCAATTTTTGGCTTTCACGATATTGTAAACCTTCAGAATCCCCAGGAAATACCGCCGCAGCGGCGAAATTTTCCCGGCGATTACAGCCAGCAAAATTTGGAACCTTTTTTAGAAGATTTAGTCATCCATAACTATTGGTTTTTGTCAACCCAAGAACTTTACGAGTATTTCATCGCCAATCCCAAAAAGCCGATACCGAGTGAATATCGCGGGCGCAAAAAAGTTATGATTACCTTTGACGATGGAAACGAAAGCATTTATACGCACTTACTGCCGATTTTAGAAAGACTCGACAATAAATACGGCAAAAAAATTAAAATAGTTGTATTTATTAACTCCGGCTTCTTGGGCCGTCAAGACTCGCTCATCAAAAAGGTAACTTGTCAAAATTTAAGAGACGGAATGCAGCAAGGTTATTATGATATTCAATCCCACGGACTCAATCACGAAAACCTCACAAAAATTTCTCTAAAAGCATTAGACAGAGAATTATCTGAAGACCAAATTAGACTGAGGAAATGCACCCAAGATTTAGACCCAAATCGGACAGTCGCCTCACACATAGCCTACCCGTTTGGCGCTGTCAACAAACAAGTTGACAAATACGTTGCTAAATATTTTTCATCAGGATACTTGTACAACAGCTTAAAACTCAAATTGCGCTTTTTTCCAGTCAATCAATACCGAATTTCGAGGTTGACAGTGAATAAAAAACACTCAACAAAAAGACTAAGCGGCTTAGCTTCAGGAAGCTGGCTGCACAAATTAATTGGCAAATAATTTTTTTCAACAAATATATAGCCTTTCTCAGAAAGATGAGGTACTATCCGGCATAGGGCTTAGGGCATAGGGCATAGGGCATAGGG
>JBBSNU010000301.1:0-6446 GCA_038260455.1 Chroococcales cyanobacterium
AAACCCAAACTGCATCAAATAAGTCGCCGGAGGCGCATTTAAAATATCCACCAGCAAGCCGAAAGCCAACTGGTACAACTGCTGCCGCCAAACATCCGACAAATGCAGCGGTTGACGGTAACTCAACTCGCCCGACAATTTGTCAGATTCTGCTGCGATCGCCTCAGCATAAAGCGGCCCCTTTGCTGTGAGCACCACAGGCAGCCAAAAACTGCCCTCGCCGACGGGAAAAAGCAGTTCCTCCGCCACTCGATCGCGCGCCGCCGAAACATTGCGGCAAAATCGAAACACATCTTGACCCGGAAAAACCAGATCGGACGGCACATCCAGCGTCATAGGACAAACGATCGCCCCAGCGGAGGCGATCGCGCCAGAATTGAGTGCAGAAATTCCACAGATATTGACTTGGGTTAAAGGATGAGATCGAGCGATCGCCTCAAGGAGACTTGCTGCTACTTTTTGCTCGTCACCCGTCAGAATCAAAACCTCAGACATTACCAAAGCTCGGCATTTGAATCCCGCGATCGTCATCAGGATCGACACTAGGCAGATCCAAGCCCTTAGCCTTGCGATTGCGAACCGCCAGACGGTAAGTCACGCTTTGCAACTCTGTGTGCAACTGGCGGTTTTCCTTTTGCAGTTGATCCAGCTTTTCCTTAATCGGCTCGATCCGTTCGGCAAACTTTTGGCGGTAAACCCCCGGCAATTCCTGAACCACTTGTTCGAGCATCCGAGAGCGATCGGTCAATTCTTGCACTGACTGCCGCAGTTGGTAAACCTCAGCATCCCGATCGGCGATTTGTTCTTGATAAAAACCCACCTGTTCTTCAACAGCTTGCAGTTGTTCGCGCATCGCCTGCATTTGAGCTTGGTGGCGATCGGAAACCTCCGGCGCAGGAACAAAACTCGTATTTCCCTTTACCAGTCTGAAAAGTTCTTGAGACAACTGCTGCACCAATTGGTCGCGCATTTGCAGCTCTTCGGTGAGACGAGATACCTCTGATTGCAGTTCTTTTGAGCTTACAAGTTTAGTTAGATTCACGATGACTCTCAGCTTTTGCTATAAAATGTGTTTCTTTAAAATATCTTTCCCTTACCGAGGAAGCAAGAGGCACTGTCAAAGTTTTTAAGCTGTGTCGGCGCGATCGAGCGATCGACCATCAGCCAAGGGTAAAGCTCAGTTTAACGCAGATCTGGTCTCACCGATGGGAGCATCTCATTTTTGTAAAAAGCATTTTTTTATTATAGTGCGAGCTGTCGCGAGCTCGCACTATAATTAAATGCAAAACTGAGATGCTCCCTAACCGATCGCCGCCGAGAGCACTTTCCCAGCTTCGTCCAAAGTGCTGCCAAAACAGATAATTCCGTCCTCATGACCGGCCATCGCCAGAATTTTGCGATCGGCGAGATTCTCCTCCTCAAAAAGTCTAAACATTTCTAAGGCCATTTGAGGAGTGCCGTAAGGTATTTCTTTTCTAGTAGTAGGAATCTTAAACAGCAATTGTTGCCACAGTTGAGGATTGTGGACGTGAATTATCGCCCCCACATCGCCAGCGTGAAGGTATAGTGCTGCGTGAGTCAGGGACTCCGACGAAGCTGGTACGGGGCCGCGACAGCAGAGGAAATTTTGTTCTAAGTTAAATTCGGTAACAGTACAGTAGGATTCTGGCCCTAGCTGCGGCAAGTGTGCTGTCTGGGTGCCGGAAATCACGAACTGGCAAGAATTGCCAATCCTGACGCTGACGTTCCCAAACCCGATGCCATTTTCGTAGACGGCAATTAGTCCCCAAGAGTGGAGCCGATCGCGCCAGTCCATCAAATCTGCTATGTCCCCGGCAGCTACAGGGTCTGCCTCTTTCCAGTCACAGCGGTACTTAACGACTCCTTCATCCATTCATTTTCCTGCAAATTGCGGACACGACAGACACGGCAGGGTCAAAGCCTTCACCGAATTTGTCAAACTGCTTTTTTGCCGGCTGCATCTAGTCTACATTCCAGTGTCGCCGTAATTGGCGATCGACATCAACAAAAAGTAAGCTACGAAAGAAGAGCCAATTATTCCAAATATCATAAATCTATCCTCAACTGGTGATTGCAAAAGTTAAATGTAAAAAGCACGCTTTCAGGCTGGGAGTTTGATTCCAGGCGATCGTCCGATATAGTTTCTTCTGTGAAACTATGTAGCATCCCGCAACAACTTATAGCTTTAGACTACAGCATTTATACTGAGCTGAGTTACTCCCTAAGAGATATTTAACGATAAACTATGCCTTTATCGGTAACTCAGGTAAAAAGCAACCGTATATTTACGTATTTTTTTCATTATACATACATAGAAACGAGCTGCCCACCAAAATTACATATCTTAAAGATTTTTTAACTAATTACCCAAAAGGCAAGCCGATCGAGCAGTGAATGCCCGATCGGCTTGTCTTTTGCTGTGGGGCGCGCCTGCAGCCCTTTAAATGTGGAAGTGATACAAGATACTGCCGTCGTCTTTAATTTCGCAATTGGCATTAAAGATTTCAGCTTGTTCGTTCAAAAAACGTTGGGCGACATCCGGCGAGAGCCGCGTCTCCATCGCAAACCGCACCAAAGTGATTTCGCCGCGGTTTTCTTTGATCAGTCGGTACAAAGCACTTTGGAGCCTTTCGCTCTCTTCTCGCTGAAAAGCTGTTTTGTGCTGCCAATCCGCCACCGAAGGAATCAAACCGCGGCTTACCAAAATCGCCAACAGCAGGCCAACTCCCAAAATCAGAGGCACAGTCGGATCGCTCGTGGGCGTGGCTACAATTTGCGGCGCTGCTGCGGCAGCCAAACTGCTCACCATTTCTTTTTCCGACGCTTGCGTATCCGCCATCGCGAGCTGAGTTTTGTTGTAAAAGTCTTGCTGAAGCTTCATTTGCTGCAACAGGCGAGCGCGCTCTCTTTCGTATTGGTCGAGTTTTTGTTGAGCTTGTTTCAGGTCTTGAGTGACTTGTGCCAAGCGTTGGTTGAGCGACTGATTGACTGATTGCCACCGATATCTGTTAATCAGGCGGCTTTTTTCAACCATGCCCTTCATCAACATATCCGCCGTTTGCACTGCTTGATCCCGATCGAGCGAGCGATACCCAACAGCAATCTCTAGGGGTTCTTCCGGCTTAGAAATCTTGACGCTAGCATTTTGTCGAATTTGCTGAGGCGACAGCTTAACTGCATCTGCCACTGCTTTGACAACATTATCTGCCAGCAGAACATCGGGAGTCAGTTGCTCTCCCTGCTTGAGAATTGTCGCGCCCGTGCTCGAAAATTTTACTGGCGGACTATTAGAACCTAGAGTGCCTTGAGCCAAGAATCCCGGCAGCGGAGCTAGGCGGTAGGCTAATGCCCCTGAAATACCCATAATTACAGCAAAACTGCCTAGGGCAATCCATCTGTACTGATTTGCTGAAGATCTAAAACGTAAATTTCCCATTTTGATAGTCAAGTCATAACATTCACTTTGCTGTTGCAGCTAGTCCCAAACCAAAGAGCGATGGTCTCTTTCTTTTGAATGAAATTGACTGCGAAAAAATCACTCAAATTGTAGCGAAAAGCTCTCAAATCGGCTTTTCAGAGTTGCAAATATTCATGTTTCCAAAAAAGCACCGTACCTGTGTTTTTTCGCAACTATAACCTCAGCTTTTTTGTTTAGGAATTACTCAAAAAATTGCAGGTATGACGATGATAAAGCCAAGTTTGTTACCAATTGGGGAGCCTCGTGCGAGAGTGAAATCTTGCGGAGCCTCGCCGTGTTTGTTGACACTTAAAACTTTCACTTTTTCGCCTGCTGCAATCCTCCAATTATTTTACTTCTTGCTGTGCGTTTTGCGGAAGCGATCGCGCCGGTGCGTTGTTGCTCGATCCTGCGATCGCCCGCAGGTTGTACGGCACTTCGCTCTCATCTGAGATGCCCTCAAACTCGATACTTCTTCTGACGGGACATTCAAACCGATCGCAATTACGATCAACGAAGCCATCAAGCCCGCAGGCTCGATCGGCTAAACTCCCGATCGCGATTAACAAACTGCTAATTTTGCCGATCTTCTCAAATAAGAGCGGGTAAAACAATCAAAAAAACCTTAAATATTCTTCCTAAAAAGTTACTAGCCCCGAATTATACCACGCACTAACAGTATTTGCTAAAAATAAAAAAGTTGTGGAGCAGGCCGCAAGACCTGCTCCACATCAAACTATCGTAGGATAAAATTATGAGCGATCGAGCTTGCCCGACGAAAGTTCAGAAGCCGATCGGCAAAATAAGACCCTCGCGGGCCATGACAGCCTTGGGGAAAGCGATTTTCACATCTTCGGCGATGCGATCGAGAAAATCGTCAGTATGAGCCGGATCGTGGTGAAAAATCACCACTCGTTTCACCCGCGCTTCCTTAGCCATTCTCACCGCTTCCTGCCAAGTCGAGTGTCCCCAACCCACCTTCGGAGACTTGGGATTGTGATATTCCTCGTCGGTGTACATCGCATCGTAGATCAGCACATCAGCGTCGAGGGCCAAATTGTAGACATTCTCATCTAGTCGATCGGGAAAATGCTCCGTATCAGAACAGTAAACCACCGAACGTCCCTGCCAACTCACCCGATATCCCATAGCAGTATTCGGGTGATTGAGAGAACCAGTCCTAATCTCAATATCGTCCAGCATCATCGTCTGGTTGTGATTGAGTTCGTAGAAATTCAAATCTGCAGGCAAACCCATCAGCGGCACCGGCGAATTCGAGTGCAGAATCCGTTCCACAAAATGCCTTTTGAGACAATCTCCATCCGGCGGAATCGCCCCATAAATATCAAACCTATTGCCGCGGATAAAAGCTGGGGCGAACAGCGGGAAACCTTGAATGTGATCCCAGTGATAGTGAGTAAAAAACATATAAGCTTGCACCGGCATTTCTTGCATCAACTGGTCTCCCAGCATCCGCAAGCCTGTTCCGCCGTCAAAAATCAAGCGTTTGCCAGCTACTCGCATTTCCAAACAAGAAGTATTGCCGCCGTAGCGAACAGTTTCCGATCCAGGTGTCGGAACACTGCCCCGCACGCCCCAGAACTGTACGACAAAATCATCCATACCTTTTATTAATTCCGAGGGTTGAGGGCAATCAACGGGAGTTGCCGCTACAGAGGACAAGCTGATTTGCATTTTAAAATTCAGACTTTAAGGTTCCACATTGTCCGTGATGGCGCAGCAGATGGTCGCACAAAACTAAAGCTACCATTGCTTCCACCATTGGCACAGCTCTTGGCAAAACGCAAGGATCGTGCCGTCCTTTGGCCGATAGCAGCGTTGCTTCACCCTCTCGGGTAACTGTGCGCTGCTGCTGGCGAATTGTCGCAGTTGGCTTGAAGGCCGCCCGCAGAATGATATTTTCACCGTTAGCAATGCCACCCTGAATTCCGCCGGAACGATTCGTCACTGTACGAATTACCCCTTGTTCATCAGTATAGTATTCATCATTGTGTTCGCTGCCCTTGAGTAGAGTCCCGGCAAAGCCCGAACCTATTTCAAAGCCTTTGCAGGCGGGCAATGACATGATCGCTTTGGCCAAGTCGGCTTCGAGTTTGTCGAATACGGGCATTCCCAGGCCTTTGGGTACGTTGCGGGCGACGCATTCGACTACACCGCCGATCGAATCTCCGCTGTCGCGAACTTTTTCGATTAGTTCAATCATTCTTTCGGCGCATTCGGCATCGGGACAGCGGACGATGTTGCTTTCTACTTGTTCCAAGGTAACAGTGTCCGGGTCGGCGACGCATTCTAAGTCTTTGATGCGTTTGACGTAGCCGACGATTTCGACTCCTGCTGCTTGAGAGAGAATTTTTTTGGCGATCGCCCCTGCTGCTACTCTACCAATAGTTTCCCTCGCCGAACTTCGACCTCCGCCTTGCCAGTTGCGAATTCCGTACTTAGCATCGTAGGTAGCGTCGGCGTGGGAAGGGCGGTAAGTTGTCGCCATTTCGCCGTAATCTTGAGGGCGAGTGTCTTGATTGCGGACTAAAATTGCGATCGGCGTTCCCAGAGTTTTGCCTTCAAACACGCCCGACAGAATTTCGCAGGTATCTGCTTCTTTGCGGGGCGTAGTAATTTTGCTTTGGCCGGGGCGGCGGCGATCGAGTTCCGCTTGAATTTCCGATGCGTCGATCGATACCAGGGGCGGGCAACCGTCGATTACTACTCCCACACCGCCGCCGTGAGATTCCCCAAATGTCGATATCCGAAATAAATGCCCGAAGGTGTTGCCCATAGTGCTTTCGCCTGAAACCTAATAATTTTTACTTTAACTGGAAGATAGATTTTTCCAATATATATTTACTGTATTTTTGCAGAATATAGCATTGACTGGGGAGGCGAAAGGTCGATCGGGCACTGCAGAAGTTCGATCGCTACGGGGAGAGGGGGGAGAGGGGGAGAGGGG
>JBBSNU010000302.1:0-6422 GCA_038260455.1 Chroococcales cyanobacterium
AATGATCAATAAATTTTTCCAAAAAATCCAACATCGACTACTGCTGCTTTTAATTTTAAGTACCTTAATTCCAGTATCTATTTTAGGCTGGTATGGAATTTCCTCTTCCACAGCAGCACTGCAAACCTTAGCCTTAACAAATCTTACTGAAAGTGTCGCCTCCAGCCGAGAGCAAATTGTTAACAAACTAGAAAATATCAGTTACGATGTTTTGTTCTTCAGCAAATCTCCCCCTATTCAAGGAATAATTAGAGCTAGAGATGAAAATGGAGTAGACAAAGAAACTAATTCAACTTATCAAAATTGGGTCGATCGAATGCAAATCACATTTGCATCAATGATGGAATTTAAGCCATATTATATGCAGTTTCGTTATATAGATGAGAAAGGTAACGAACTCGTGCGGCTAGATTCTGACGGGAAAACTATTAAAATTGTTCCCAATTCCGAACTGCAAAATCAAGCTCATAGGGATTACTTTTCCTTAACTATGAAGCTAAAACCTGGCGAAATCTATGTGTCCCAATTCAATCTGAATCAGGAGCGCGGTAAAATAGAAATTCCTTACAAGCCAACAATTCGCCATGCCACTCCTGTTTTTAATACCAAAGGAGAAAGAAGAGGCATTTTGATTGCCAATTCTTTGGGCAAAAATATGATCGATATAGTTAAAAATATTAATCATGACAATTCAGAGCAAGCTTTTATGTTCAATCAAGATGGTAACTATATCTACCATCCCAATTCTAAAAAAGAATGGGGTGCTGAAAGAAAAACCAATGAAAATGTTCAAAAAGATTATTCGCCAGAGGTAGTGACACAAATACTTTCCGGTGGCAAAGGCAATATTGACATCGGCGATCGAGTTATTAGCTATAATACAGTTTTTATCACAAATAAAAATAAGAAAAATTTTCTGGTTATTGTAAATCAATCACCGAAATTTTCGCTGTTTGCTTCTGTTATTGTGTTACAAAAAATAGCTGCGACTATTACTATAGTCTCCCTAGGCATTGTGCTGGCATTAGGATTGTTTGTGCTGCAACAACTAATTAAGCTGATTCGGGGACTAATCTATCAAATATCGTCATTCTCAATGCAAATATTATCTAATATGAACGAGCAAGAGCAAGTCGTAGGCGAGCAATTTCTCTCCGTCAATGAAACAACTGCAACTTTAGAAAAATTGGGCATATCTTCTCGGCAAACAGCCGAGCAAGCTGAGGCTGTTGCCGCCGCCGCTCGCCAAGCTTTAACCCTGGCGGAAGAAGGTACTCAAAAAGTTGAGGAAACTCTCAATCAAATGCTGAGTCTTAGACAAGCTGTGGCGGCCATTTCTCAGCAAAATCAGCGCCTGGGGGATAGCACGAGTCAGATTGGTAATATCTCGGCTTTGGCAAATTTAGTTAGCGATTTAGCCAGTCAGACAAATATGCTGGCTCTCAACGCGGCTGTCGAAGCAGTCAGAGCCGGTGAGTATGGCAAAGGTTTTGCGGTGGTAGCAAGGGAAATTCGCAAGTTAGCAGATGAGAGTCAAGAAGCGGCGCAAAAGATTAATGGTATTATTCCAGAGATTAAGGGCGCGATCGACTCGACGGTGAAAGCAACGGAAGAAAGCCGCAAAACAGTCGCGGCAGGGGTGAAAACAGCGCAGGATACAGCAGAAGCTTTTACGGGGGTTCGGGAAGCCTGCAATCTGGTGTTTACTAGCAATCAACAAATTTCTTTGAATATTAAACAGCAGGCGATCGCGATCGGGCAAGTAGCTAATGAAATGAACTCTCTCAACCGCACTGCATCTCAAACTATCAGCGGCATTACTCAAGTCAAAATCGGCACTCAAAAACTTAACGAAGCTGCATTAAATCTCAAGTCTGTGGTGTAAGAAGGAAGTTCGGCAACGAGGGGTGTACGGGATTTAACGGATTTAACGGATTTAACGGATTTAATGGATAGAAGGAAGAATTAGCGATTACCAATTAGCGATTACCAGTTACCGATTACCGATTACCCAAAGATATATATGATAGAAGATCAAGAACTCCGAGATGTATTTAAAGTCGCTAGTCAAGAACACTTGCAGAAACTAGACGATGGATTGCTGTACTTGGAACAACACCCAGGGGACTCAGCTAAGTTAGAAGAATTGCTGCGGGAAACCCATTCTCTTAAAGGCGATGCTGGGATGCTGGCCGTAAAAAATGTAGCATCTTTAGCTCATCAAATAGAGCATATTTTGGGAGGTGTCAAGCGGGGAGAAACTCAACTAAATCCAGAGCTTAGCGATCGACTTTCCCAAGGTTTAGACGCGCTTCGCAAACTCGTTAACGAAGCCGTCACGGGTCAAGATTCCGGCGTCAATACATTTTACGTGCTCGCTAGGATGATGGGTGCTTCTAACAATCCCCTGCCCGCCGCCCCGACAGCAGAGCCATCATCTTCACAAGTACCAGAACAAGAATTAGTAAAAACGCAATTTACTGATTCGGAAACTGCGCTACCAGAAACAAACATTGAAACTTATTCCGCCGCTAATTTAGATAATAATTACTCTTTTTCTACTGTACAATCCGAGCAAAAATTGCTCCTGCAATCTCAAAACTGGCCTGCTGCTTCTGGGCCCGCTGCTGCATCGGCTTCCGAACCGACTGTTAACGGTTCTTCTAGTTCGTCTTACCGCATCGAAACAATTCGCGTTGCTACCAAAAATTTAGACGATTTAATGACTCAAGCAGGGGAACTTACTGTTACCAAAACTCGGCTAGTACACCGACTTGCTGAGCTCGAAAAGATTACAACTTTGTGGGAAGATTGGAGCCGAGAAGCTTTTATAAATCGGTTGGCTCATCATCAGATAGAAACTGAGAATACCGAGTCTCAACAAAACGCGATCGTCATGCAGTTACAGAAATATTATCAGCGGACTGAAGAACATTTAGAATATCTGGGAACTCTAGTAAATCGCTTGAACAATCGAGTTGATGAAGATACGGCCAGACTCGAATTAATTGCGGAGGAATTAGGCTCAGGAATTCGCACTCTCAGACTGCTGCCTTTGTCTACTATTTTTAATCTATTTCCCCGATCAGTTAGAGACTTGGCGAAGCAGGAAGGAAAAGAAGTTGAATTAGTCATTGAAGGTGGGGAAACTCTAGCTGATAAACGCATTTTAGAAGAAATGAAAGACCCTTTGATGCACATGATTCGGAATGCGATCGACCACGGCATTGAGACTGCGGCCGATCGCGAAAAGCTCGGCAAACCTCCCGTGGCTACTCTCCGAATTAAAGGCTACCAGACTGCTAGCAATATTATCATTGAAGTTGCTGATGATGGCCAGGGGCTGAATCTCGATCGCATTAAACAAACTGCTGTCAAACGCAACGTCTGCACGCCGGAAGCACTCGCCGCCATGACAGAAAGCCAAATTCAATCGCTGATTTTTGCTCCGGGTTTTTCTACCAGAACATTTGTTACTGAAGTCTCTGGCCGGGGGGTGGGTTTAGATGTAGTTCGGACTAATGTTGAATCACTAAAAGGTAGCATTCAAGTTGAATCTGTCTCAGGAAAAGGATGTAGGTTCCGGCTGCTGATTAGCACGTCTATAGCTACTGCCAATGTATTAATTGTAGCGGTTGAAGGTATTGCTTACGCGCTGCCAATTGAGTTTGTTGATACGGGAAGAATGGTGGCTGATTTTGATATTTTCTCCGTGGAAGGTAAAGCAACTATACTTGCAGATGGTCAGCCGCTATCAGTTGCTTATTTGGCAGATTTACTAGAATTAAACAAGGGAGAATGGCTGCCGAAAAATCGGGAGTGGAGACAGGAAAGTTGGAGAGAAATCAACAGCAAAACAGAGGGAGAATCCCTGAATTCAAATTCTCGAAAAATGTCTTGTATTGTTCTGAAAGTTGGGGAGGAAAGATTGGGATTATTTGTAGATACTTTGATTGACGCACAGGATGTGGTGATTAAACCTCAAAGTCAATTGCTGAAACGGGTGCGAAATGTTTCAGGTGCAACGATTCTGGGGACGGGGGAAGTTTGTATGGTACTCAATCCCCACGATTTGATAAAATCTGTACGCAAGCAAGTTTCGTCGCGTGGGGTTTCTGGCGGGCGATCGCCAATAGAGACGGTCAGCCAAAAACAAGTTATACTTTTAGCAGAAGACTCGATCGCTACCCGTACTCAAGAAAAGCGCATCCTCGAAGGTGCAGGTTATGAAGTGGTGACAGCAGTGGACGGATTGGATGCTTTCAATAAATTAAAAACTCGCTACTTTGATGCTCTGATTTCTGATATACAAATGCCAAATTTGGATGGTTTAGGACTTACTATTAAAATTCGCGAGCAAAAAGAATACAATGAGTTGCCGATTATTTTGGTCACATCTTTGGCATCGGATGAAGATCGCAAAAGAGGGGCTGATGCCGGGGCTAATGCTTATATTTCTAAAGGTACGTTCAATCAAGATATATTGATCGAGACCTTGAAAAGGTTAGTTTAATTGTGGAAATGGCAGGGGAATCGGAAGCGGAAGTAGAAGGGGAAGGCAAGGAGGAATTAGGCTCAATTACCCATTACCAATTACCAATTATCCATTACGGTTCAGTTAAAGCTGATCCCCCCTTAGCTTGCCCCCTACTCCCCCTTAAAAAGGGGGGAACAAGAAATTACTCAAAGTCCCCCGACTATCCGGGGGATTTAGGGGGATCTCCGGGGCATAAACATCATTAACTGAACCGTATTGCCCCATTACCCATTCCCAATTACCCATTTCCCAATTACCCATTCCCAATTACTTGAAAAACTGATGTTATCGCCGATTAAAGTATTGTTGGTAGAAGATTCGCCAGTAGCTACGATCGTTCTCAAGCGCATTTTGAATGCTTCGCCAGAAATCCAAGTTGTAGGAACTGCTTGCAACGGGTTAGAAGCACTAGAATTAATTCCGAAACTTCAGCCGGAAGTCATCTGTACGGATTTGAATATGGCAAAAATGAACGGGTTAGAATTCACGCAGGAAGTGATGAAGAAATACCCGCGACCGATTTTAATAATTAGTGCTTCTGTACAAGTAAGCGATACTCAAAATGTATTTGAACTTATGAAAGCAGGTGCATTAGATGTTTTCCCCAAACCGATTGGCGGGTTGGTGTCAGATTACGCTCGCCTGGCGAATGAATTAATCGCTAAAGTTAAAGTTTTGTCTGGAGTTAAAGTATTTACGCGGCATCAAAGGCTGGGAGGAATCGAAACAAGCGATCGCCCCAGCCCAAAAATCAATCAATTACCAATGCCCAATTACCAATTATCGAGGGAAAATCTCAAGTCTCAAACTATTAAGTTATTGGCTGTCGGCGCGTCTACAGGCGGGCCGACAGCGCTGCAGTCGATTATTTCGCAGTTTCCAGCTAATTTCCCAGTGCCGGTAATTTGCATCCAGCACATCAGCGAAGGATTTTTGCAGGGATTGGTTAACTGGTTGGGTTGTGAATCTAAACTGCCGGTGAAAATAGCTGGTTTGCGGGAATTGCCGCAAGCTGGGATTGTTTATTTTCCGCCTGAAAAACGTCATTTAGAATTGGATTCTCAAGGGCGATTTATTTATTCGGAAGCTGCTGGTGAAGCGGGACACTGCCCCTCTGTAACGGTAACATTTAAGTCAGTTGCTAAATTTTACGGTAGCGGGGCGGCGGGAGTTTTACTCACAGGAATGGGTAGAGACGGTGCTGACGGTATGCTGGCGATCGCCCAACGTGGCGGCTTGACAATTGCTCAAGATGAAGCTAGTTGTGTGGTTTTCGGAATGCCGAAAGAGGCGATCGCCCTTGGTGCAGCCCAGTACGTTTTACCAGTCAGCGCGATCGCTCCCCTGCTGTTGGCTAAATTAAAAGTTTAGGAATTAGGGAGAATGTGGCGGTTTGTAGTTGAATCAGGTACAGGGAAGTGAGAATTGGGAATTGTAAGTACCTCACTTAATGGAAAAATGCGATAATTTTGAGAGGAGGAGGAGGGCGGGTTTTGCAGCAGTAAACTCGCTTGTGTCATAGATCTTTAGCTAAACCCGCCCCTACAAAATACTAGGTTTTTTTCCATAACCTACTTAGTATGGCGGATAAATTTTATGATTTGATATTGATAAATTTACCAATGACTTCGCGCAACTTTTCAGCATCAAAGGGCTTAGTTAAATACTCGGTGGCTCCAGCCAAACGCCCCTGCACCTTATCAAAGGCTCCATCTCTGGCTGTCAGCATCACGATCGGCAAATTTTGAAATTGAGGTAAGCTTCGCACCGTGCGACAGAGTTCCAATCCGTCAATACCAGGCATCGAAACATCGAGCAACAAAACAGAAATTTGTTCGTGATAAATCGTTGATAAAGCATCGACTGCATTGTCTGTCACGAGAAC
>JBBSNU010000303.1:0-6419 GCA_038260455.1 Chroococcales cyanobacterium
TACCTGGTGGCGCCGGGTTTTTTGTGTGTTTTTATGGGGTTCGGGAAAAATAATGCCTGTTTTTGGACTTAACATAATTTGCGCTTATATTTCACTCAAAATGAGGCCGGAAAAACTCATCTTTAACTCTGGTTTAATAATCGATCACTCCCGATCGCCAAAAAGCGATCAATTATTCAGCAAGCCCTAATTAAAACAACCCCGAAACACCTGATAGTTAAGTTAGTTATCAGCCTTTGAGGTTCGATATCGAGTTAGTCTCCTCAACGCCTACATCTAAAAAGTGCAAGTGACTCTCGAAATCAGTATTGGTAGCAATCACCAAACCCGTCTTCCCCCAAGGGGCGATCGCCCTGGGTGTAGCGGGGCTGCTAAAATTCCCTACTTGAGTGCCTTGACTGTTTAAAACGAAAATCTGCCCCCCAACATCCGCCAAAACCCATCCCCAATTAGCCACACAAGCCGCAACAGGCAAACTTCCGCAAGGAATTCGCGCTACCTTGAGCGGCCACAATTTCATCAACAACACGGCCGCTTTGCCAGATTGAGGAATTCCCAGCAAAGTATAAGGCTCCGGTGTCAGTATCATCTCTCCGACGCTGGCAGACAACCGCACAGAACCCACCGCAGTGCCGCGACGAGTGTAAACCCTAAAAATAGTTTGGGGATTTTTCGGTTCGTTGTCCGGCCAAATGGCTAAGACGTGTCGCCCATCCAAAAACATTAATTCCGGTAAATAGTGTTCCGCTAACGGTACAGTAGCGATCGGCCTGGGAGCTTGTTCTATATCGCCCTCGGCACTGTTTGCACCTAAAGCATAAAAGCGCAGTTCTCCCGGAACAGCCACTGTCAACCAGCGGCCGTGAAAATCAACAGCAGCTTTAAAAGCATCTGTACCTTGCCTTAAACCCGTATCCAGCAAGCACTGAGGTTCCCAAGATCGATCGCCCATCCAGTAAATTTTTTGTGGACTCAGAACGCAGCAGCCGTGGGAAGTAGGTAAAATGCCACGCACAATTTCCGGCATAGATATAGAAATCGGCATTTCTTCAGTAACTAGCGGATTTTCCGGCTGACACCAAACCTTCACATCTTTATCTACTGCAGCGTAGAGATACTTCTCAGTCGCAATCAAAGCCGTCAGCGGTGCAGAAAGTATCAGTGGCTTTGGCTGCGAAACCGCATAACGCACAGTCCGAAGTAAATTAATAGCCTGCCCTGATGGTTCTTTCTCTTCGACTTGGGCCAAAGAATCAGTTTCCGACTTCAGACTTTTAGCGCCGCGGGTTGCGGGATTTTCCCAAGGAACTATGCAGTCGCCCAATTGCCTGACAGCGGGGTCGTACAGGATCAGCCGCAGAGCTTGAGCCATTTGGGAAGCACTGGCAAAACGCCGGGCGGGAAGCTTTTCCAAAGATTTTTTGACTATTGCTTGTAAAGGTTCGGGAATAGCGTCGGGAAGTTGCAAGCGTTGATTCAGGTGCGCCCACCTCAAGTCTCCGGGGGTGCCACCGAAAGGGCGGTAGCCCATTAGCAACTCAAACAGCAGAATTCCCACTGCATATATATCTGACATGGGGGAATAAAGACCGTAAAACCGCTCTGGGGCCATGTAAGCGGGGGAACCTACGGTAGCGTCGGGAGAAAGTTCTTGGTGGAGGCGAGTTGTACCGATTTCTGGCAGTCGGCGGGCGATACCAAAGTCAGACAGACGGGGCGACCAACCTTTGGAGCCTAGAGTTAGGAGGATATTTTCTGGTTTTACGTCGCAGTGAACTACACCTCGGCGGTGGGCGTAGTCTAAGCCAGCTAAAACTTCCATGACTAACTGCAAACCTTCGAGCAGCCGTAAGGGACGGTCTTGTTTGAGCAGGTTGCGGAGGGTTCCGCCCTCGCAGTAGTCCATGACCAAGTACCTGCCTGTAGCTGTGTGTTCTAGAGCTCGGCAGGTGACAATGTTGGGGTGCTGCAAGGTGATCAGAAACCACAGCTCTCGCAAGAATTCGCTAGTTGGGGCTTTTTGATGGCTGAGTTCTTTGAGAGCAACCAGTTGGCTGGTGAGGCGGGAGTCTTTGGCGGGAGTTTCTCGAACGCTGGCACAAAATACCCGACCGAATTGCCCTTGTCCGACTAGCCCTAAAATACGGTATTTAGAATTTTGCATCGGTCTAATTATAGGAAATGCTTGAGCTAGTATTAAAATATGTAAAGAATTCTGACAAAAATTCAAATTTTTGAATCGATCGCCAGGTACTGCTATGTTATCTCAGGTTCATTCTCTGCTGAGTAAAAGCGATCGCACAGTCGCACCTACTAAAATCCTTGAGCTTCGGAGTCAGTATCAATCTTGCCGGATTCGGGTGCCGGATCTGGAAATGCCTGTGGCTGCTATTTTAGTCGATCGCGAGTATTACAGTTTTTTCAAGGCCGTCCAAGAAGCGTCTAAGGTTTTAGCCATCGTAGCTAAGCTGGGGAATAGGGGCGACTCAACAGCGATTACCAAAACGGCTAGCGGTTATGCAATCTGGGTCATGGAGCCGGAAGCCACTGCTGTCAAGCCATCTTAACGTTTTTGGGTGTTAGCCAAAATTGTTTAAGCTTTCAATATTTCGATCGCCCTTGCTAAATACTTAACTGGACAGAATGAAAAATCAATATGGTTAAAATTATTAGACTAGATCCAATTGCCGAAGAAATGGCAGTGGAAACCCGATCGAATATCTTGGCGGCTTTACTTTCCAAAGACTTAGACGTTCTCAAAGAATGCGGTGGGCGGGGACAGTGTGCTACCTGCCACGTTTACATTAAAGAGGGCATGGAAGGCTTGTCTGACATGAACCGCCGCGAGAGGAGGACGCTAGAAGTCATTACTACAGCTAAAGCCAATTCGCGACTTGCTTGTCAGGCTCAAATTATGGGCGAGGGTGTGGTTGTAGAGTTGCCGGCAGGGATGTACATTAATGCTATTGAAAATGTAGGCGCTCTAATCGGCCGCCGGGCTCAGCAAGATTTGTTGCATCCCATTACGGGTCAAGTGGTTGTGGAATCGGGAAAGTTGATTACTCGTTCGATCGTCACTCAGCTTAATGAAACCCGCTTCCAAGTAGGGCAGTATTTAGCTCGGACGAAAGAAGCCTGAGCTACCAACACTAATATATAGCCTTTCTCCAAAAAATGAGAAGTCAGTCGATTTTAGATTTTAGATTTTAGATTGGGGGATTCAGGGATTTTAGATTTTAGATTGAGGGATTCAGGGATTGAGGGCTCATCTTTGTGAGAATTGCTATAATTGCAGACGGGAAAGCGCCAATTCAGTTAAAACTTGATATGTTGGATTTGAACAGATGGTTGCCCCAAAGAAAAAAATCATATTATGTTGAGCCAACTTGCGCGTTTGAGTACGGAAGCCGATGGACGCTACGCCACCGCCGACGAGCTCCAATTTTTAAAAGACTATTTTCAGTCTTTAAATCATCGGATGACTGCTTATAAAAAAATTCAAGCGGCTGAAAAAGAAATTCTTCGGCAAGTAGAAGCACAAATGCAGTCTCTCGATCCTAGTTTATTTCGCCGGGGTTCTCAAGATGTGACGGCAAAGTGGCGCGTAGACGCTCAGCGGGTGTTGAGACACTCGGCTGCAGCACTTTTGATTAATGATACTGAACGGTTGCGCGATCGGCTGCTGCTTTGGTTCCAAACTATTTTAGGCGCTTTTCAAGCTCGAAATAGTTCGGCTGTTACCTACGATGTGATGAAAAAGGTACTAAAACAATATCTGACTGCTGAAGAAGTCAGTTTATTTTTTCCGATTCTGGACATCAACCGCACTGTACTGGGTAAATAATCAAAGGAGATGTCATACCATTTTAAATTTTAGATTAAAGAATTGAAGAATTGGTTATGATATCGTGTCCGATCGATTAACCGCACTAAAATTAACCGCAGTAAAATTGGATCAGTGCGTCAGTCAGCGTCCGTAGCCGGAGAGCGTATGCAAGTCCGCACTACAAACCGTTTTTGTTATGGTAATCGATCGGACACGATTTGACTGATGAGATCGGGCTTTGGAGCAGGCATACAGTTGCATTTTTTAGAAAAACTGCTGTCAGCTTAACGGGGGTAAATTTTGCCGTTAGGAAGAATGGCTCCAATCAAGTTTGCTCCCGTCAAATTCGCCTCACTAAGAATGGCTCCCCGGAGGTTGGCTCCTGTCAAGTCAGCTTTTCGTAAGTTGGCTTTACTCAGGTTAGCTTTGCTCAAGTCAATTTCGTGCAGGCAAGAATTAGAAAGGTTGGCACTAATCAGGTAGGCTCCGCTCAAGTTGGCTTTGGTGAGGTTGGCCCCGCTCAAGTTGGCTTCCATCAGATAAGCACCGCTGAAGTTAGCTTCGTTCAACAATGCCTCTGCCATATTGATTCCAGTTAAAAGTTTGCGACTCAAATCTACACCAGTGAGGTCTGCGTTGCTGAGGTTGATACCGCTTAAATGGCAGCCATTCAAAGTAATCTTTCTCAGGTAGGTTTTGCTGAGGTCTGCTTTGCACAAGTTGGCTCTTTCCAAGCAAGCTTCGGTGAGGTCTGATTCGCTCAAACACGCGCCGTTTAAATAGGCTTGAGTGAGGTTGGCTCGTCTGAGGTTAGCTTTCAACAGGTTGGCTTTGCTGAGGTTGGCACGGGTTAAGTTGGCTCCGGCTAGATTGGCTTTGGACAATTCGGCTCCGGTGAGCTGCGCTTCGCTCAAGTCTGCTTCTTTGAGACTGGCTAGACTCAAGTCTGCATCTTTCAAGTTTGCCCCGTTGAGATTGGCTTTAATCAGATAGGATTTACTGAGATTTGCCTCGCACAGAACGGCTTTGGGGAGTTTTGCCGCGCTCATATCTGCACCTATGAGATTAGCCTTGAGGAGAATTGCTCCAGTCAGGTTTGCCCAATTCAGGTGAGCTCCGCTGAGGTTGGCTCCGCTGAGGTTGGCTCCGCTGAGGTTGGCTCCGCTCAGACTTGCAGCCATGAGGTTGGCACCGGTGAGGTTGGCTCCGCTGAGGTCGGCTTTGCTGAGGTTGGCTCGACTCAGATGGGCTTTGGTGAGGTCGGCCCCGCTGAGGTTAGCACCGATTAAGTAGGGTCGCTGCTGGTGTTCGTTGAGGTTTGCCAAAATTAGAGTTGGGGCATCGCTGGAACGGAATAAATCGATCGGACTCAACACAATGCCGCGCAGGTTTGCCAGTCTAAAGTCTCTTTCGCCGGCTGCATATCGATTTAGAAGTTCATTGGCGTCCATTAAGTTAGATCAAAAAATTTGAGGTTGTGATTGCTTTTAAGTTTTATGAGTTTGTTGGGTAAGTTATGAATTGTCTAGCTGCGAGTTGCCAAGTTTTTTTGATAGCTAAAACCATTTTTTAAACTCTGTAGCTTTTTTATAATTTAACTTACTTTTTAGATATTTGTGTAGATGCAATGGCGGTAGAATAATATCGTTTGCGGTAGATTGACAACAATAAGATTGGTTCATAGTGCGGACTTTAATCCGCTCTCAGGCTGCGGACTAAAGTCCGCACTACTAACTATTTTTGTTATGGTAATTTACCGGACATGATATAGTCCATCTGAATACTGGAGCATCTCCGGCTTTGTAAAAATATTTTTTTAGTTGAGTGCTGTCCGCCAAGAGTGAGTGCTGTATAACCTGTGCTGTGCGGGGGCAGCACTACAAATGCAAAATTTAGATGCTCCCTCTGATAACAGTATCCTAAAAAAGACAACTTTAGGTCTGCGTTCCCCACTCTAGCAGTCATCGAAAAATTGGGCGGAGCGTAGCGGAGGGTTGAAACCTCCCCCTTTTAGGGGACTTTTAGTCTATAATTATAAAGTGTACCGCTCTTCTTGCGGGAGGCAATAGCCAAAGCCTGTGGAGCGAGCATAAGACCGGAAAACCCTTCGGGAGGTGGAGGCAGTTGCAATGAAACAGGAACCCAAATAGCGATGTTTGGGAATCGCCGCACTTTTAGGGCGGTGAGAATGTCAACATACCACGTTCGCTCAATTTGCCGCAATCTGTAAAGGTTTGTAATGAGGAATGCAAGTCCTCACAATTAGAGGAATTGCATTCCTTTCGATCGCACCAATCTGATTGCGATCGTCCTTTTCGGACATGATATCAGTTTTTATTGAGCGAAAATTTAAAATAGAAAATATTATCACAGCTATTAGAAACCAACTAATAGCTGTGATAATAAGTCAGTTTTTGGGTTTGCAAAGTTTACTGATAATAGCTTCGTGAGTTTCTCCTTCTTCGACCATTAAATCTGCTGGTTGCAGGCGATCGCGTATCCCTAAAATAAAGCGGTTGCAGTCGGAACCCAAGGATTCGCAAGAGGTTTGCAGGCAGTGGAGTTCTCTACCTGTAAGCTGAGTAAAGAAGGA
>JBBSNU010000304.1:0-6402 GCA_038260455.1 Chroococcales cyanobacterium
CTAGGGATGCAGCGGCAGCGGCTTCTTCGGCTTTTTTGCGTTCTATTATTTCTTGTTGCAGTTCGGTATTGCGATCGATTAATTGTTTTTTCAGTCTTTGGATAGTCAGTTGGTGTTCAATTCGCGCTAAAACTTCTGCGACATGAAACGGTTTTGTGATATAATCTACCCCTCCAACTTGAAATGCGCTTACTTTGTCCAATACTTCATCTAAAGCGCTGATAAAAATAACGGGAATTTCTGCTGTCTTCGGATCGGCTTTGAGCTGGGTGCAGACTTCGTAGCCGTCCACTTCCGGCATTTTGATGTCGAGCAAAATCAAATCGGGAGAACCAGAGCGCGCAGCTCTGATTGCCATTTTGCCGTTAATTACGCCGCGGACTTTGTAGCCCCGATCGGACAGCGTTGCTGATAAAACTTGCAAATTTTCTGGAGTATCGTCAACAATTAATATGTTGCCTTTATTTTCTTCTATTTGATTTTTGGTCATCGATCGCTATTTTTTGTTAATTTAAGAATTGTTGAAATTATGAAAACTGCTTAAATACTCATTATAGCACTCCCTCTTCACTCAACTGCTTTGATATTTACAGAACTTATCGTAGTGAAGATTTGAGATTTGAGATTAAAGAATTGGGAATGACTGATGATTACCAGGGTGTCGAGCTTGGCTACAAGTAAATTAGCCGATCGCCCGCAGGCGAGTTTACAAATAGGCGATCGACCTACATCATCCATAATCCTGAACCTGCCCCTATCCCTTCTTCTTTCATCCTTCAACAATTTCTAAACTCCTCAATCAAATCGATAATCCGATCACATCGGAAGTTATTCGCCAAATCGGCGATCGCGCTGCGGAAACTAGCATTAATAGGAGGAATCGACAACAACAGCCGAAAAATCTCCTCGTTATCAACCGCATCCGCCGCAGAATACAATTCATCAATCCATTCAGCAGGCATAGCTTGCAAAAATGAAGTATTGAGCGTAAAAGCCAAATCAGCCGTTTCAGTTGCCGTGGAAACCTCGGCGGACACCGCAGCATCAGAACTTAGCGAAGCTTCTCGATCATAAACATAGCGAACTCCCAGATACTTAGCCATCTTTTCCAGAATCACTTGCTCCCGAAAAGGCTTCGCTACAAAATCATCGCAACCAGCAGACAAAATCAGCGATCGCTCCTCATCAAAAGCACTTGCAGTCAGAGCAATAATCACCGTTGCTTGACCTTTCAAATGCGCTTTAATCTGTTTAGTAGCTTCGTAACCGTCCATCACCGGCATCCGCATATCCATCCAAATCAAATGAGGTTCCCAACTCGACCACATTTCCACAGCTTCAACGCCATTCTCAGCTTCCTGCACAGCAAAGCCAAGGGATGTCAGCATTCTGACCAACAGCAAGCGGCTTTCCAGGCGATCGTCAACAGCTAAAATCCGATATTCGGGCTGTCCGGGTTCAATACCCACCACTCGGCGAGCTGTTTGAGCCACCTGAATTTCCATTTCATTAGGGAGTGAAACTTTAACATCAAATCTAAAAATGCTGCCGCGACCGAAGGTGCTTGTTACCGTCATCTTCCCTCCCATTAACTGAACGAACTGCTTGCTGATTGGCAAGCCCAAACCGGTTCCTTCTTGAGCTTTTTTCCCGCTTTCTGTTTGCGCGAAAGGTTTAAACAAATTGTCCATTTCTTCCGCAGAAATTCCTGAACCAGTGTCTTCCACTTCAAATAGCAAATAGCAATTCTTACTGGGCGAAATCTCGGGGTAATTTTTATTTTTTAGCAGCTCATGTTTGAGTCTCAAATTAACACCACCTTCCGCTGTAAATTTAATAGCATTTCCGACGACATTTATCAATACTTGTCGCAACTTGCTTTCATCAGTTTCTATATATTGAGGCAGATCGGGTGGGCAATCAAAAATTAACTGCAACCCTTTTTTTTTGGCTTGCAGCTTCAGCATATTTTCAGTATTTTTTAGTAGTTTGTGCAAGTTGAAGGTGCTGTTATTAAGTGTCACCAGCCCGACTTCAATTTTTGACATTTGCAGAATATTGTTGATCAGAACGAGCAAATGTTCCCCGCTGCGGCTAATAATTCCTAAGTATTGCTGTTGGTCGGCATCGAGGACTGCAGACCGACCCAGCAGTTGGGTGAAACCGAGAATCGCGTTGAGGGGAGTTCGCAATTCGTGGCTCATATTCGAGAGGAATTCGCTTTTCGCTTTGTTGGCTCTGTCGGCTTCTTCTTTGGCTTTTTGCAGGGCTATTTCTGCTTGTTTGCGCTCAGTAATATCGCTGGCTGTTCCGGTTGTGCCGGTGATATTTCCGTCAGCGTCCAATCGCGCGATCGCCTTTGTATTTATATCAATCGTTCGGCCTTCTTTTCCTAATGCTATACTTTCGTACTGAAACACATCATCTCCCGTCAGCAAGCGCTGCTGCAGTTCCATGTTCCAGTCTATTTGTGCAGGTGCTAAAAAATCGCTAAAAGAACACCCCAGCATTTCTTCCGGGTCGTAACCGTAGATTTGTTTGACTGCTTGGTTCACAAAAGTAATGTGTCCTTCAGCATCGCAAGACCAAATAATATCTTGGGAAGTTTCAACTAAATGGCGGTATTTTTCTTCGCTCTCTGCTAGGGCTAATTCTGCCAGCTTGCGAGGGGTAATGTCCATCAAAGTTGTGAAGAGTTTTATCAGTTGCCCTTGTTGGTTGACCACTGGTTCTCCTCTGGATTCGATGTAGCGGATGAAGCCGCCTTCACTTGTCTGTGACGGGCAGTTATCCGCAGCGATTGTCGATTCCGGGCGCACAATTCGATATTCCAGACTGTAGGATTCGCCGCTAGCAATAGCAGTGTCGATCGTTGTTTGCCATTTTGGGCGATCGTCGGGATGCACGTATTGCGGAAACTCAGTTAGTGTGGGCGCAGCCTGGGTTGAATCAATACCGAAAATCTGAGATAATTCTTCCGACCAAGTAGTTGTATTGGCAGAAAAATCGCATTCCCAATTGCCGAGGCGGGCGATTCTTTGCGCTGCTGCTAAAGAAGCCGCTAAAGTTCGGAGTTGTTCTTCTGCCAATTTGCGATCGCTAATATCTTGAATCACAGAAATCACGCAGGTTTCGCCGTGAATTTCAATGATTTCAGCAGACAGCAGTGCGGTTCTGAGTTCCCCAGCTTTCGTGCGCCAATCAAATTCGTAGTTGCGAACAATTTGTTGTTCGTCTAACATTTTAAACAACTTAGCGCGGGCTTGTCTACTTTCCCACAGATTAAAATCAAGCGCCGTGCGATCGAGAATTTCGGCTGCTGAATAACCGATTGTCTGGCAAAATGCCTCATTAATTTCTAAATAACTACCGTCTTTAAATCTGGTAATAGTAATCGGGTTGGGAGAAGAACGAAAAGCTTTAGCAAACTTTTCCTCAGACAAGCGCAGTTGTGCAGTCCGTTCCTCAACTAAAGTTTCCAATTCTTGATTCAGCGTTTGGAGTTGAGCATTTTGTTCCGCTAATTGCTTCTCCATAAAATAGCTGTTTACCGCTTCTTTTACGGTCAACTTCAAATCTTCTGACTGCCAAGGCTTCGATATGTAGCGGTACAATTTAGCATATTTAATAGTATTCGCCACTGCTTCCAGGTCTGCTTGTCCCGTCAGCATAATTTTGATAGTTTTGGGCAAAAATTTGTGAATCTGCTTCAGCAATTCGTCCCCTTTAATATTCGGCATCAGATAGTCAGAAATTACTGCCACGATTTCGCAGCCCTCTGCCAGCAATTCATCTATTAACTCTAAAGCCTCTTCGCCGCCTTCAGCGGTTTCTAATAAATGTTCTTCTCCCAGGGCTTTTTTTAACTCAATCTTCAAACTTTCAAGGATAATCGGTTCGTCATCCACGCAAATAATCACAGGTTTATTGTTCATATTTTTGCCAAACCAGATTTTATAGTTTCTACTAATTCTTGGCCATCCCACGGCTTGTACAAACAGCGGTGCAAATTTGCCTGCTCTTTCACCCGTTCTATTGCTACTGCGTCGGCTTGCCCAGTCAGCATGACTTTCACAATTTTGGGATATTTTTGGTGAACCCGGATCAAAAATTCATCTCCTTTAATACCGGGCATTAACCAGTCCGATACTATGACCAAAATATCGCTTTCATCTTCTTCTCTAAGTTCCTCGATAATTTCCATAGCTTCATCGGCATTTTCTGCTACCTCATACAGATAAGCATCGCCAAATTCTTTTTTAAGTTGAATTTTTAAACTGTTTAAAACCACAACTTCATCGTCAACGCAAAGAATTACTGGTTTAGGCATAAAATTTTACTCATCTTTGAATTTAAAATTGGGAGGGAGATTTCGCCCGGTTTTTAATTCCCCTCAGTGATTTCGACGGGCAAAGATACAGTAAATCTGGTTTGACCGGGAACGCTTTCTACTTGCAGTTTACCTTGGTGTCTTTCAATAATTTTTTGAACTATATCCAATCCCAAACCGCTGCCTTCTCCAGCAGATTTAGTTGTGAAAAAAGGCTCAAATATTCTTGGCATAATCTCTGGAGGAATGCCTTTACCGCTGTCGGTAATACTGACAAATATTGCGTTATTTTGGTGTTTTACATCAATTTTCAACATTCCTTTGTTGCCCATCGCTTGTAAAGCATTGTGAAGCAAATTTGTCCACACTTGATTTAGTTCATCAGGATAGCATAGCACAAAGGGCAAATCAGTACCATAGTTTTTTACTACTTCTACACCGTGTTTGATTTGGTAGTGGTAAAGCGTTAAAACGGTATCAATGCCGTCAGTAATATTTGCGATAGCCTTGGAGCCAGACTGGTCGTAACGAGAGTAGCTTTTCAAAGCAAAAACGATTTTTGCTGCTCTATCTGTCGCAGTAGCAATATTTTTAGTGCTTTTTTGTACCGTAGCAAATTCGTAGGCGATTTGTAAAACATTTAGATTTTTACTGTCTTTCAACAAAGGTAAAAAAGGTTCTACGTTATTGCAGATACCAATATCTAACAATGTACAGGCAAGGCTGTCTGCGTTGTCAATTCCTTCTGATTCTAATTGCCGCTGCACAAGTTTTTTTAACTGACGTTTTTCTTTACTAGATAAGCTGTCTGTTTCCTCGCTTGATTTGTGCAGCAGGGCAAAGAAATCCTGCAGCCGTTCCGGGGATAGTTGCTGGAAAAATATCGGCAAATGCTGCAATTGTCTGCCCCAGAAGTCGGCGATGTTCTGCACCGAGGAGCGAATCGCCCCCAAGGGAGAATTGATTTCGTGGGCAACTCCGGCAATTAACTGTCCGAGGGCTGCCATTTTTTCTGATTGAATCATTTCTTGCTGAGTGCGCTTTAGTTCTTGCAGGGTATGAGCTAATTCCGCATTTTTTTTGTACAACGCCGACTCTGCTAGTTTGCGGTCGCTGATGTTGCGGGCAACCCAAATCACTGCATCTTTTGAAAACAGAGAAATGCAGGCGGAAAACCAAATCTCGCGACCGGATACTGTTAAGCTATAGTCGAAATTGATGGTTTTTTTCGTTTCTAATACTTGCTTAACTAGCTTCCACCAATCATCGGGGTTATCGTCATCAAAAAAATGTTCGATAGTCAAGCTGACTGTATCGCAATCCGGTTCAGAAAAGGCTGCTGTATTGGTAGGCAAAACTTCTATGTTGCCCTGAATGTCTAGCACGAGAACGATATCTGTCATTGCTTCAAAAACGGTACGAACTTTGCTTTCAGAAAAATGCAATTTTTCTGAAAGCAATTTACGGCTAATTTCTTGCTGCAATTCTTCGTTGCTGGCGGTTAGTTGAACAGTGCGCTCTTGCACTCGCTGTTCGAGTTCGGTGTTGAGGCGGCGGACTTCAGCTTCTGCGCTAGCGCGGTCTTGTATTTCCTTCTTTAACAGACTGTTAGCGTTAATTAATTCTAAAGTTCGCTGTTTGATTTGTTCTTCTAAATTTTCATTTAAAAGCCGCAGTTGTTCCTCTACTTCGCTTCTCATAACTGCTTCTTTTTGCAATTGTTCGTTCACTTCTTTTAACTCCTGAATTTTATTGGTAACTGTTTCTTGCAAAAGCTCGACATTGGCCTGCATTTCCACCGGATCTAAGACCTGCAGCAGCGTACTTTGGGTCACAATTCCGGCTAAATATCCTGCCTCGTTCACTACCACCAAGCGCCGGATGCGGTGCTGCTGCATGAACTGGTGAGCCTGCCACAATGTGGCTTTTACCTGCAAAGGTATCAGGGGAAAACTCATGACGGCGGCGGCATTCGTGCTGGCAAAATCGAGTCCGGCAGCTTGGAATTTAACAATGTCGCGTTCTGTAATTATGCCGACTGGTTTCTGATTTTTGTTGTCGCATTCACTGCA
>JBBSNU010000305.1:0-6399 GCA_038260455.1 Chroococcales cyanobacterium
AAATAGGATCGGGAACTAAAATCGGTTCCAACAGCGTACTGGTTGCACCGATAACTTTGGGTGAAAATGTTACAGTAGCGGCAGGTTCTGTCGTAACGGAAGAAGTGCCGAATGACTGTTTAGTAATTGCACGATCGCGGCAAGTTGTCAAGCCCGGCTGGAAACTCAAAGAACCGGAAAAATAACATTATTACGCACATTCTTCTGTCGAGTGCGCCGATCGCACCGGGAGCATTTCACTTTTGCGAAAAAGCAATTTCTTTACAGTGCGAGCACCTCAAGAGCTCGCGAGTGTTGGATAGATCGATCTTCGGGGACGATCGCACTATAAAATCAAAACTGAGATGCGCCGATCGCACAGGCTAGTTTTGTAGTTATACCAATTTCATGAAGTAGCGCTAGATATTACCCCCCCAACCCCCCCGAACTCGCGGGGTGGCTAAGAATTCATCAGCAAATCTTTAGAAAAATGGTATTAATCTATGTCGGTCTTTCCTCTTTGCGTCTGATGGCTGCTCTTCACCAAAATCGAATCGTCGCGCATTATAGCACAATTGAACGCGATCGAACGGCCTTGTTTAATCGCTGCCAGATTGGTTGTAGAGCGAGGAACTGCTGCCTCTAATCCTACAAACCTAGTCATATAGCAATATGTAGCGTCCCTTCCCGATCCAAACGCTAGCACTAGCGTAAATTAATGTGCGAAGTGACAATAATTGATCTATACTGAGCGCAAATCACCGATCGAACTAGGCATCATCCTGGGGCGGATTTTACCCGATCGGGTTTTTGAAGATATTTGCTTTGAAAGTTGATCGGTTTTGGTTGAAGTATTGCTTTCAACCTAGTCATTACGCCTTTTCAATTGCCCATTTTTTTATTTTTCAAGGGGTGGCAGTTTGTAATCCATTCCTGGATTCGCTTGCCTTCCTATCCACTGCGCCTTAATCGTTATTAATTGCCATGCAAGTTACATCTGTTGCCGAGTTTTCTACAACCAATATTCAGGTGATTCGCCGAGATGGTTCTACGACGGAACTCGATATTACAAAAATTCGCGCGGTCGTGAACTGGGCTTGTCGAGAACTATCGGCCAACCCGATCGCCCTAGAAGCCAGCCTGACCACTAAGCTGCGTCCCGGCATTACAACGAGAGAGATTCAAGACAATCTGATCCGCTGTGCCTTGGAGTTGTGCAGTCCTGAAGAACCCGATTGGCGCTATGCCGCAGGGAGGCTGCACATTTGGAGTTTGTGGAAAGACATTCAGGTCAGTCGGGGCTATCAATATGGTGACTATGCCCGGACTGTGCAAGCTAAAGTCCTCGAAGGGCAGTACGATCGTCGCATCTTGACCTACACTCCCGCAGAGTTAGAAATTGCCAATCAGTGGATCGAGCCGGATTGGGATACTGACTATGATTACGCTGGAGCCGTGTTGCTGACCAAACGGTATCTATTGCCGAATGAATTGCCCCAAGAATCCCTTTTGACCTGTGCGCTGTTGTTGGCCTCAGCAGAAGCACCAGAGCAGCGGCTCCAGTGGGCAAAGCAGTTCTATGAAATGTTGGCACAGCGGCAGATTTCTTTGGCAACGCCGATTCTGGCAAACCTGCGAATTCCTGACGGTTCTCTCGCCAGTTGCTTTATCACCGCATTAGATGACAATCTCGAAAGCATTTTTTCTGGGATTCATGATGCCGCTAGGATCTCTAAAAACGGTGGCGGTGTCGGCGTGAATTTGTCTCGGATTAGGGCAACGGGCAGTTGGGTGATGGGGAAAGCCAATGCTTCGGGCGGGGTGATTCCCTGGGTGAAGCTGCTCAACGATACCGCAATCGCAGTCAATCAGGGCGGACGCAGAGCCGGGGCGATCACCGTCAGTTTAGATACCTGGCATTTGGATTTGCCCGAATTTTTGGAGATGCAAACCGAGAATGGCGATCAGCGGCGGAAAGCCTATGATGTGTTTCCGCAGTTGGTGGTTAGTGATGAGTTCATGCGACGAGTGGAAGCCGATGCGGAGTGGACGCTGATTGACCCTTATGAGGTGCGAACAAAGCTGGGCATCGAACTGGCCCAACTGTGGGGAGAATCTTTTGAAACTGCCTATGCTCAAATCGAAGCCAGCTTGGATCGAGAAATTACGCTCTACAAAAAGGTGAATGCTCGTCACTTGTTCAAAGACGTGATGCGAACTCAGTTAGAAACTGGAATGCCTTATCTTTGGTTTAAGGATACGGTCAATCTGGCAAATCCTAATCAGCATCAAGGCTATATTCCAGGCGGAAATCTCTGTCAGGAATCTTGGTCGAATGTGAAGCCAGGGGAAGAAGCCCATACCTGTAACTTGGTCAGCCTTAACCTGGCAAATTTAGAAGATGATGCGCGATCGATCGAACAGATTTGTCAGACTGCTGTGCGGATTTTGGATAACACGATCGATCTAACCACACCGCCGTTTGCTGCGAGCACCACACATAACAACAAATATCGCACGATCGGAGTGGGCTGCATGGGGTTAGCCGATTGGTTGGCCAAGCGCCATCTAACTTACAATCACCTGCAAGAAATTAGCAATCTGTTTGAAGACATCGGTTACTATTGCACCGCCGCATCAATGGATCTGGCAAAAGAGCGGGGAGCCTATCCTGCTTTTGCCGGCAGTGAATGGAGTAAAGGTCATTTGGTAGGAGCAAAGCCCGTGGAGTGGTTTTTGGAAAACGCCAGTCAGCCGGAACGTTGGCAAACCTTGAGTCAAGCGATTCAAGAGCATGGCATTCGCAATTCCCATATCACTGCGATCGCGCCCAATACCTCTTCATCCTTAGTCCAAGGTTGTACTGCCAGTGTGTTGCCCGTTTATAGCAGGTTCTTCTATGAAAAATGGGCCAAAGGGACGGTGCCAGTTGCGCCACCTTACATTCGGGATCATTTCTGGTTTTACAGTGAAAACAAGACGCTGGATCAACGCACAGTCATTCATGCGATCGCCACGATGCAGCAGTGGATTGATACAGGAATTTCAATGGAATTATTGTTCAATCTGAATGCAGGTGTGTATTTTCCTGATGAACCCGATCGCTCTCTCAAGGCAAAAGATATCTTTGACATCTTAGTGTTAGCTTGGCACTCTGGCTGCAAAGCAATCTACTACATTCGCACCGTACAGAAAGATAGTTTCAAAGAATCTAACGATGGCTGTGTTGCTTGTGCGAATTAACTGATTATTTCACGGTTTATCAACTGTGTTAATGAACCGCCCTCAATTGTTGTATTAACTATATCGGATGAATTCACAATGGTTTTAAGTCTAGCTACACCCATTTCAGCCACTGCATCGAATCGAATGCCAATTAACCCCGTGTTCAATCCCCAGGGGAATGATGCGCCAGGAAATCGCAAGATTTGGTTTGGCGAAACAACCAACTTGATGCAGTTGAACGATGTTCGCTACGGCTGGGCCGTTGGGCTGTACCGACAGATGCGGGAAAACTTTTGGATTCCTGAAAAAATTGATGTGACTCAGGATGTGACTGATTATGCTAATCTCACGACTGCGGAACGGCGGGCTTTTGATGGTATTCTCAGCTATCTGACGTTTCTCGATTCGGTACAAACCTGCAATGTGCCGCACATCAAAAACAGTGTTACCGCACCCGAAATTTCGTTGTGTATGGCGGAACAAATTTCTCAGGAGGCTATGCACAATCAGTCCTATCAGTACATCATTGAAACCATTGTTCCTAGCGATCGCCGTTCCCAAGTCTATGAGTTTTGGCGCAGCGATCGAGTGTTGAAGCAGCGCTGTCAATTCATCGCTGGACTGTATCAAAAGTATGTTGACGACCCAACCCCAGAAAACTATTTTGTCTCGCTGATGGCAGATTACTTGCTAGAAGGGTTGTATTTCTACAATGGCTTCAACTTTTTCTACAATCTGTCTTCACGAATGCTGATGGCTGGAAGTGCCGATATCTTTAGAATGATCAACCGAGATGAGCTTTCCCATGTACGGCTGTATCAGAAATTACTTCCAGAAGCGATGGAAATCTTTCCGCACAGTCAGGAGCAAATCTACGAAATGTTTGCTACGGCGGTCGAGCACGAGTCTCATTGGGCCGAGCACATTGTTGGAGATAGCATTCTAGGTATCACAACCGCCAGCACAGAGCAATATACAAAGTACCTGGCGAATCAGCGACTCAAGGCGATCGGCTTAGAACCGCTTTTTCCAGAAATGAAATACAAGAAAAGCCCCTACGCTCATTTGGAGCGGTTTTCGGATACTAAGAAAGAGGCAAATACAAAAGCCAATTTCTTTGAGTCTAGTGTCACCAGTTACGTGATGTCTTCTAGCCTTGAAGGTTGGGATGATTTCTAGCTTTTGGCGATCGAACTGACATTCTTCATTGATTCGTCGCGGGGAATGTCAGTCCGCTCAAGTCTAAGATGTTCTTGAGTCAATGTTAACGGAATATCTATTAGCTTTTGTTTGCCCGATCGAACAAAAGCTAATATATCTGTAAATTGCGATCGCCAAAATAGGTTTATGACCCAATACGGTTTACTTAACATATTTATGCCCCGGAGATCCCCCTAAATCCCCCTTAAGAAGGGGGACTTTGAGGGCATTCTTGTCCCCCCCTTTTTAAGGGGGGTTAGGGGGGATCTATCTTAAGTAAACCGTATTGGTTTATGACCCACATTATGCAAATATTCAGACAAATTTAATAAGTTGAAATTTTGCTCGTTACTTTCGCTCTGCCTGGTAAGCTGTTGTGCATTTAAAACGCATATTGTATAATATACACTGACCATATTTAGGAAAAGTCAATGCCTAGTAAAAACTTCCTGAGTTCCGAGACAAGGGAAACTCTTCAACAAGTATTAAAGGAGCATGAGCATCCAGACATTCGGCAAAGAGCCTTAATTTTTTTATTGCTAAATAGCGGAAATACACAAGCTCAAACGGCTGAACTAATAGGATGCTCTCTGAGAAAAATTGCTTATTGGAGCATTCATGGCGATCCTGATAATTTAGACAGTTTTAAAGACAATAGGATGAAGGGTAATTACCGAAAAGCCACAGAAAAATATATTAATTTACTTTTAGAAACAGTTGAAGTAGAGCCTGAGAAATATGGCTATGATTTCGGAAGATGGACAACAGCTAGACTTGCAATACACCTAGGAGAGCAGACGGGAATTGAGCTGAGTAGTACCCAAGTAAGGAGAATTTTAAAATCAAAAAAGTATGTTTATCTCGCTCGCTAAATATAGCTTAGAGGATAAGCAAGATACCGTAGAAAGGGGTTTATTTAAAGATAAATTATCTGAGTATTTAAGGATAGAAAAAGAATATCCAGACCTTTTACAGGTATGGTTTTGGGATGAGAGTGGATTTAGTTTAAGAGTGATTAGAAGGAAGAACTGGTGCAAAAAAGGGACTCGAAGCAACAAAAGAGGAGACCGACGAAAGGGTCGTATTAATGTCATGGGTGGAGTGAGATATTCAGACAAAAAAAGATGGGTAGATTTTATTCCATCTGGGAATTCTGCTAATTTTTATGCAGTGCTAAAAAATTTTTATGAAGATTTAAGATCCGAGTGGATATTGAAAGGGAATTTAGCTGAAGACTTTAAAGATAAAGGCTGTAAGTTTGTGATAATTTTGGACAACGCTAGTTTTCATAAAAAAGCAGAAATTTTGCAGAAAATAGCGGAAGAGATGCCGAATCTAATCATGGAGTTTTTGCCCAAGTATAGCCCTGACTATAACTTGGTTGAATTAGTATGGCATTCCGCCAAGGAATATGTTGCAAATAGATTATTTGAATCCATTGAAAAACTAGAATCACTGTTACATAAACTATTAAATGAAGGAGGACTAATTATGAAATGGAACCGAAAAATAAAAAATAAAGGTAACTTAGTTAATGCAGTTTAGATGTTTGACAGCTTAATGCAGATCCGGAGGCTCTGCCTCCTTTTATCTCGCAACTTACACGAGAGAGGACTGTAGGAGATGCTTAAGTTATTAAGTTTTCGATCCTTAGTGCGATCGCGCGTGCAGGTAGTTGTTAATTGCTTTGGCGATTTTTCCTTGCTCGTAGGAACTCATAGTGTGGGGTAGAGATATGCGAGAACCGCCAGAAACTAACAATCTGACTTCGTACCAAACATCACGATCCCGATCTTTTGTGCGATCGACTTCCACCCCATAAATCTCGCACAGAGAGTGTTGAATGACTTTACGTACCAACAAACCCCGCTGTTTGACAGTCAAAGTGTTTAAAGTTCCATCGAAGCTGTAGGTTTCATTATTCCCCAACACGAGGACTGCGACTCCCGCGAGCAACAAGATACCTCCTGTCCATCCCAGCCAGCGATCGTCTTG
>JBBSNU010000306.1:0-6388 GCA_038260455.1 Chroococcales cyanobacterium
GAGAGGGTTTCGCGTGTTCGCTGCCGTGCATATTACACAGCAAAGCCATTATAGCGCGATCGATCGCACTTAACGCAAACAATTTGGGCGATCGCCCATTCAGACTCCCCTTCTCCATCTCCGTCAAACACCGGAACACCTCAACCTGCTTAACAACCGCCTTCAGGACAAAAGCCGCATCGCCCCGGTGGTTGTAAAGTAGACTTAGCGACGACTCCAAAGGAACTTGAAAATTGTTCAAATCGGAAAACTTTTGCTGCGAATTTTCCAACCCAATATCCAGAAACAAAATCAGCGCCACCGTCTCGTATCCCAACTGCGGATTTTCCTGCAAAGCCATCTCAAAAGCCGCCCTGCGATGCTGTCCGTCATTAATAGTAAATTTAGCATCCATCGGCACTCGCAAGCGACCGATTTTGCGTTCCTCCGCCTCATTTCCCACCGCTTCAAAAGTAATATCCGCATCAATCGAAGCGGCGATCGCCCCACAAGTATAATTCCCAGAATTCTTGACCAAATAATCAGCTATTTCGGGAATCCTAGCTTGGTTAAGCGCGCGTTTCGCCCGCAGAGACGGCGGCAATTCTTCAGAATCTAAGGGAAACAACTTAGGCAAAAAACGCACCGGACACATCGACACGTAATATTCGCGGCCCGCTTGAATTCCCCGGATCACCGGCAAAATGTATTCAAATGAAGGAGTAGACATATTTTAGAATTGGGAATTGGGCATCGGGAATTGGGCATCGGGCATCGGGCATCGGGCATCGGGCATGGGAATTAACATTTATTTATTGACTTTTTGTCTGGCTTGTGGTATGTATCCGGGCTCTAGCAAGATAAGTCAAGTATTTCACGAAACTTTTTAAAAAACAAGAGTTGACATAAAATTTAACTCATGATATTTTTGAAAAAATAGCCTAATTATATAAAAAATGCCAATGACTACCAACCCAGCGGATGACCTCGCTAGCAAAATTTTAGAAAAAGAAAATAGCGACAGACAGGAAATCGCACTATTATTAGATAATTATTTAGGAAAGGACGATCGCATTTTCGTACAAAAAACCCACATGGGAAACACCGAAGCCTACATCGGTTCAGTCACCCTAGAATGGTTAGATTCCCGCGTCCGTTTCGCCTCACAAATGCCGCTTTTTCGGCAAAAATTTGACCTCAAAACTAACAACATCGTCCGCGACGACGAAACCATTGACGAAATTATCCAGCGCCCCTTAGATTGGTCGCGCCAAGCCCCACTAACTCAATATTTAGCAGCCCGAAAATCCCACAAATTCCCCGCAGTTTTAGTAGTCGTCAGTCCCCCGTGGGTAGACAACCCTCTAGCAGAAGAATGGGATAAAAACGGCGTAGCAACCAAATCGGCCGCTGAATTCACATCCTTTGATAAAAATGAGAACTTAGGGCTGTTGAATATATCTAAAAATATTTCTGTTTTTGCCTTAGACGGCCAGCATCGGCTGATGGGAATTCAAGGTTTAATGAGTTTAATTAAAACCGGAATCCTGCAAAGATACAACAAAAATAAAAAACCTGTCGGCGCTGCAATTACTCTCGAAGATTTAGCCCAAGAGTATCAAATTGACCCCGACGAAGTACACAAATTAGCTCACGAAAAAATCGGGATTGAGTTTATCCCGGCGGCTGTGGCTGGGGAAACCCGACAGCAAGCACAACGGCGCGTGCGATCGATCTTTGTGCACGTTAACCTCATGGCCGTGACACTGAGTCAGGGACAGCTAGCATTATTAAACGAAGACAACGGATTTGCGATTTGCGCCCGCAAAATTGCCGTCACCCATCCTTTATTAAAAGAGCAAGATAGCAGAAATCCCCGCGTCAATTGGGACAGCGCCACAGTCGCAGCCAAATCAACTGTGCTCACAACATTGCAAGCGCTGCAAGATATGTCGGAACGGTATTTAGAATACAAATTCCCCCATTGGAAGCCGGAAAAAAAAGGTTTAATTCCCATGCGTCCCGAAGATGATGAACTAAAAGAGGGAATTGAAGAGTTTAAGAAATTGTTCGATCATTTAGCAACTTTACCCAGCTATCAAAGAATTGAAAGCGGCGAAGAAACAGCCGAATTGCGCCGATTTAGTTTTGAAAAGCCCGGTGGCGAGGGAAATATTTTGTTTCGTCCAGTCGGTCAAATTGCCTTAGCTAATGCTTTGGGAATTCTAGCATTTAGAAAGAAAATTTCGCTGAAATCTATTTTCGACAAACTCCGCCGATTCGATGTGGATGAAGGATTTAGCCATATGGACAATCCTGAGTCTGCGTGGTACGGGATTTTGTACGATCCGAATAAAAAGCGAATGCTAGTTTCTGGAAGGGATTTAGCGGCGAAGTTAATTGTATATTTGGTTGCGGGAATTGACGACGATATGGATCGGGCTCATTTGCGGCAAGCTGTGGCTCAAGCGAGGACTTTTGAGGATAAAGCTGTTAGTTTTAATGGCAGGTTTGTGAATCCGAGAGAGGTAGGATTGCCGCAGGTGCTGAGTTAAGTTTCTATTGGGCAAAGTCCACAGCGACTAACACTGAGCAGGAAGCAAATTAGTTTTGTATAATTGAATCTGCACCTTACCTATAACCAGATTATGACCATCGCTGAACAGATTTATGCGATCGCCAAAACCCTTCCCAAAGACCAAGCTAGCGAAATTCTCACTTTCGCTGAATTCGTCTGTGCTAAGCATTTGAGCGCGAACCAGCAAACAGACACTGTAGACTCTCCGATTCCTTGGGCTGAACTTGTTTTTTCCCTTGCTGGAACTTGGGTAAAAGATTTTCCATCTCTAGAAGATATTCGTGCTGAATCTGGACAAGATGTTTTGCGGGAGAGTCTATAAATGTACGTTTTGGATACAAACACCTTGATCTACTATTTCAAAGGTCAAGAACAAGTTGCTCAAAACATTGCTAATGTTTTACCCAGGAAATAGTCGTTTCTGCGATCGTTATTTTTGAGTTGCAAGTCGGCATTGCTAAATCCAATTCGCCGGCCAAACGCACTCAACAACTTCAGCAACTTTTGAGCCGAGTTAACGTTATTGCTTTCGATCGCGATGCTGCTGTTGCGGCTGCTACAATTCGCGCACAGTTGGAGCAACAAGGTACTCCCATCGGCCCGATCGATGTTTTGATTGCAGGGACAGCCGTAGCTCTCCAAGCGACTCTCGTTACCCACAATGTCAAGGAATTTTCTAGAGTTTCGGAACTCGCGATCGCAGACTGGTATTGACTACCTTCCCAACTAAAATGTTGTTAAATTCGTATTTTTAAGAGTATATCGTAATCCCCCAATTCATCCGCAAACAGAACCTGGATGCTGGGTGGTTCAGACATCAATACCATCCCAAAGTTCTGCGATCGGGTGAACTTTGCCATCTTCTACTTCCTGAAGCGCAATCAGGAGACTGTTAAGGATATCTTCTTTAGATGGCTCGTCTTTGTCTTCTTCAAATAGTTGACCTAGGGATTGCAAAATCAGGGTTTCGATCGGCAGGTTGAGTTTACCAGCTTTCTCAATAAGCTGCTGTTCTAAATATTCAGGAATGGTGAGGGTAATTTGCATCGGGTGTACCTCTTCTTATCACAAACTTTCAAGCGCCGACTTTATTTGACTTGTTAGATAGCTAACTATTGCTATTTCTTGCCGCTTCTAACTTTTGCCGAATTGCGGCTTGAACTTTCTGATCGAAATCAGGATCGCCGGGAGTTGCAATAATCCTCAGCGGATGCTGATTGATTCTGTCTAAGTACGCCTGAAAAGCGGCTCTATCTCCTCGATGTCTGAGAAAATACTTTTTCAATTCAGTATTCGACATTTCGTTATAGTTAACTTGGCTCATCAGCAAACTCCCCATTGGGTAAAATTTGGAACTCAAGCTCTTCATCATACCCAGCCAATATGTATACGTTACGAGTTCGATCGTCAACACAAACAAGATGTATGGGCTGAAGCATTGTGTAAGTTAATTGATAAGAGATGCGATATAAACTCTCAAGCTGGGCAGCAGTAGGCATGGGAGCATCTCAGTTTTGCATTTATAGTGCGAGCGTCCCCGCTCGCGAGTGGTACAATACATACGCGAGCGGGGACGCTCGCACTACAATAAAAAAATGCTTTTTGCCAAACTGAGATGCTCTCGTAGGCATTAGGCTTAATCACTCCACCTAGATAGTTATTTTAACATATAAGTCCCGGAAAGAATTGACTAATACATTAAATTTAACTTAACTATTTTATGGTTTCAACAAAACCAATTCCGCCCCCACTGGCAAATGATCGGACTCGGTGGCCTCCAAAGACGAACTCGATTTTGCACCCCAATGCTGGGAATACCAAATATAATCAATCCGACAAACGGGATAGTTTAATTTCCAATTCGACCTTTTTACTAACAACTTAAGTTCCCAACCGTGAGGCCAGGTAAAACCAAACCCAAATCCTGATTTTCGGAAAGCATCTTGCAGGACTTTCTGCACGTTATTGTAGTCTTGAGTTTCGTCTGTCATATTAAAATCGCCCGCGACAATTACGGGCAGAGTTTCTTGCTGGACTCGCTCAACTAAATCTAGAATTTCAGGCGATCGTTTGCCATATTTGTAAACTGGAATTTTTAAAATACGCCATTTTTTATATATTTTAAACCAAGGCCCGGTAGCTTGCATATTATAAACGACTATTTCTCGATTGTTAAATTTAATAACTGCCCGCTGCTGCGTTTCTGCATGATCTGCCAAGTGCAGTATTTCGCTGGATACAATGGGATATTTACTGAGAATTCCTACCGGGGGAATGCCAATTTGATAGGGGTAGTCTGCTTTTAGCCAAGTGAATGCTCTTTCGGTATGTTTCTGAACGATTTCTTGTAAAAATATAATATCTGGTTTTTCCCGTTCAATTAGTTTAACTAAAGTTGCTGACTGTGTTGTATACCATCCGAGGTTATGGGATAAAATTTTGATTCCGGGTTGCGAGTTTGTGCTGTCAATTGGTGCGGGAGAAAAGTATTTTATCTGCATCCAACTTATTAGAACAATGCAGGCGATCGCCGAAATAATCGAAAACCATCTTTTTTTAATAACTGACAATCCGATGAGGGGAAGCAGGAAAGTTGGGAAGAAGATTAACGGGATAAAAGTGCTAACCAAGGCTACAATCCACAGGCGATCCCAAAAAATTAGTTTGAGAATCAAATAGCCAATAATTAATGCTGAGTAGCTGTAAGCAAAAAATTTTAAATATTGCTTGAAGCCTCTGTGGATGAAATTTTCGGGTATGTGCGGCATGGGGAATCTGTTAGAATAAGAACTTGCTTAAATCGAATTCTTCATTTGACCGATTTTGATTGTCTCTTTGTGAGATTAAGAACAACAAAAGGCGATCGGTATAATCCGCCGCACCCCGAAATTCTTCTCGCAATATTTCCAGTCCGCCATTAGCATATTCTTCAAAAATTTGCAAGCGTTCTGCTTCCAATTGTTCGTCGAGATGGGAGAGAATTTGAGGATTTTTGGTTTCGGCGATCGCAATTAGCTTAATCGCCATATCGTAACCCCTCGATACAAAAATATCAATATCAATGGCACCGGGTTCTCGTTTAGAAATTTCCCCCAAGGGCGATCGCTTTTTCCGCTGATTTCCCAAGGCTGCGGCAAAGACAATGACATCGGCGTAAGTCTGAAAAGGGCCGGAGTTGTTATCCAATAAAGTTAAGGATTTCACTAAATCGGCTTTGTCTTTAGCAATTCTAATTTTGTTAGCAGCCATTGGGATTAATATGTAATTTTTTAATTGATAAAGTAACCGCAGATATCAAGCAGATAAACACAGATTAACGCAGATAGTTTTTAGAATGTTCGTAATAACATAATTTTTTGGGCAAAACTTCCTCTGGCTTCCCGGCGCTTGATTTTTTCGGCTAAAAGTCGATCGCCCGAAATGCCAAAACTAGCCATCACCGCATCCATCACCTCAGACAAATCAGCCAATTCCGCCACCAAATCATCCTCATCAGCCGCCGCCGCTTCCCCCGCTTCCTCAATCAATTTCTGGCGCAAAGCTTGACGGTATTCGCGATCGGACAAAATGACAAAATCGCATTCACTCCCGCTTTGCCGAATAATTTCAGGAATGCGATCGCGCACCAACTTATGATACTGTTTTTCCATGTCAAATTCCCTTCAACCTTGACTAAAAGTTTGAATCAACCAGCGAGTAATTTCGCCATCATCTTGAGTTTGACTCCGATTCAAAGCTTCCTCAACTAACGCGATTTCCAGCCCAGGTAAAACCCGCGACTGTTGAATTCTACCGCTACCACCGCCATTAATCGCAAAGGCAAAAACCTCC
>JBBSNU010000307.1:0-6372 GCA_038260455.1 Chroococcales cyanobacterium
AATTGGTGCTCTGATGAGGAAGTTGGTGCATTTGGCTTTTGGGATTTTAAAGTCCCAAAAGCCTTTCGATCCAACTTATTTGCTCGCTACCCCTTGACAGATCAAGACAGTATCTACAAGTCTCGAAAGTCGATCGCACCAACCAAAAAAAACCTCAGTCTGCACCAGCAAACTGAGGTCAAATAGCGACAGGTTGAAACCTATCGGCTAAATTCCATCACTACTTGACAGAAACCTTTGCGCCCACAGCTTCAAGCTGCTTCTTCAATTCTTCTGCTGCTGCCTTAGCAAGAGCTTCCTTAACAGGCTTCGGTGCTGCTTCTACCAAGTCTTTAGCTTCCTTCAAGCCCAGACCGGTAATCGCCCGGACTTCCTTCAGAATTGCGATTTTCTTGTCAGCAGGAACTTCTTCAAGAATCACGGTGAATTCAGTTTGCTCTTCTACTACTTCAGCAGCGGCCGCAGGAGCGCCCATCATCATCATGCCGCCACCTACAGCAGCAGCGCTGACGCCAAAAGCTTCTTCAATTTGCTTGACCAATTCAGAAGCTTCGAGCAAGCTCAGAGTCTTCAGTTTTTCCAAGATTTCGTCGGTTGCAGTAGACATTCGTTAAACTCCTAGTTCGATTGTAGATTTGTGATTTGTGATTTGCGATTGCTCATTAATTATTAGTTTTTCGTCTCCAGTTATCAGTTTGTTTCTCAAAACTAACGACCTATGACTCACGACTAATTCCTAATGACTTACTCAGATGCGCTTTCTGCTTCTGCTTCAGGTTGTGCTTGTGCTTCTACTTCTGCTTCAGGTTGTGCTTCTACTTCTGCTTCTGCTTGAGGTTCTGCTTCAGGTTGTGCTTCTACTTCTGCTGAACCGCCGTCTTTTTCAGCATAAGCTTTGAGACCGCGTGCGATCGAAGTAGGAACTTGATTGATACCCACAGCCAACTTGGTTGCGACACCGTTGATAGCGCCAGCAATTTGAGCCATGAGTTGTTCTTTCGACGGCAGATCCGCTAATGCTTTAATATCAGCTTCTTTCAGTACCCGTCCTTCCATCACGCCGCCGCGAACTTCAGTCTTCTTGGAAGCTTTTTGGAATTCTTGGTAAGCTTTAATCGCGCCGCCAATATCTTCTTGCACGAACATAAACGCCGACGTACCTATCAGCAATTCCTGCATCGGCTGCCATGTTTCATTGCCATCAACAGCAATTCGCATTAGCGTGTTTTTTGCCACTTGGCAACTGCTGCCTTTCGGACGCAAACGCCGCCGCAAATCTGTGATTTCACCAACAGTTAAGCCTTTGTAATCGATCGCGATTACCAATTGAGATTCGCTCAAGGTTTGCTTGAGGCCTGCAATAATCTCATTTTTTGCTGCTAAACTTTTGCCCATACTTATTTCACCTCCTTTTAGGATCTCAAACTGCCAGTCAAAAACCCCAACCTTATAGCCGGGGCAGAGAATTAAAAATTAAGAATTAGGAATTAAAAGATAGAACTTTTTAATTTATTTTCTTGAGTTTTTATTTCTTCAGCCTCGGCAGGAAATTAAGCGCTCGGCACCTGCGGTCTTCAGCTTATGGATTTTTGATTAGGCTATCATCAGAAGGCAGATATTAGCAAGGGTATAATGCAAATCTCGTGAGAGATTTATACAGATAACCGAAGCTGTCTTTTACTTCTGCCTTCTGCTCAATACTTTCTAGGCACCATCAAGTTTGGTATCGCGCAGGGCACTGATATCGACTTCAATCGATGGGCCCATTGTTGCGGATATGTACAAACTGCGCCAGTAGCGACCTTTTGCGCCCGAAGGACGGTTGCGGTCAACAGTTTCTTGCAAAGCATGAAGGTTGACGAGCAAATCTTCCGCTGAGAAAGCTGCCTTGCCAAACATAACATGAACGATGCCTGTGCGATCGGCACGAAATTCTAGTTTACCACCTTTAAACTCGTTGATGGCCTGAGCAAGGTCAGTCGTCACCGTGCCACCTTTCGGAGAAGGCATCAAACCGCGCGGGCCCAACAACCGACCCAATTTTGCCACCAACGGCATCACATCAGGGGTAGCAATCAGACAATCGAAGTCCATCATGCCCTTCTGAATATCTTCGATCAACTCTTCGGAACCAGCAATATCCGCGCCGGCATTCAGAGCTTCTTTAACTTTTTCGCCCTTAGCAATCACCGCAATTCTGACTACTTGACCAGTGCCTTTTGGCAGCGATACAGTTGTCCGCAACTGTTGGTCAGTATATTTAGGGTCAATTCCCAAACGGATGTGAGCTTCAGCAGCTTCGCCAAACTTAGCGGTTGCTGTTTCTTTCAAAAGTTGCAGAGCTTCCAGCGGTTCGTAAGGTCTCTCTTCTACTTTCTTTTGAAGTTCTTGCAGTCTTCGCGATACTTTCTTTGCCATTGTTATCTCTGGGGTCAGTCGATTTTAGATTTTAGATTTTAGATTTGCGATTGAACCATTTGGCTCATTTCAAATCTAAAACATTTGCGATTCCTAGCGAAGCTTTGCTTCTCCCCCTGAATCGACTTGCGATTTTGGATTTGAGATTTGAGATTTTAGATTGAAAATCAGGAATTTTGAATTAGCAATTTAGGATTTAAGACTGACAAGTAAGAATTGCGAATCAGAAAAAAAATTTCCCTCTTCCCTCTTCCTTCTTCCCTCTTCCCTCTTCCCTCTTCCTTCTTCCTTCTTCCCTCTTCCTTCAATCTGCGATCGCCACGCCCATGTTTTTAGCTGTTCCCGCCACAATTTTCATGGCTGCTTCAACATCATTAGCGTTAAGGTCAGGCATCTTGGTTTCAGCGATTTCTCGCAACTGAGCCTGTGTAATTGTCCCTACTTGCTTGCGGTTAGGTTCACCCGAACCCTTAGCAATACCAGCAGCTTTTTGAATCAAAACCGAAGCCGGGGGGGTTTTGAGAATAAACGTAAAACTGCGGTCTTCAAAAACCGAAATTTCTACCGGAACCACGAGACCTGTTTGGTCTGCGGTTCTAGCATTGTACTCCTTGCAAAACATCATGATATTGACGCCGTGCTGACCCAAAGCTGGGCCGATCGGAGGAGCTGGGTTGGCTTTTCCCGCCGTAATCGCCAACTTAATTACTGCAACAACTTTCTTTGCCATTAGTTAGTTCTGTTTCTGAACCTGATTGAACTCCAATTCTACAGGCGTATCGCGCCCAAAAATCGAGAGTAAAACTTTGAGCTTGTTCCGTTCCGGACTAACTTCAATCACATCACCTTCAAAATCCTTAAAGGGCCCGGAAAGTACCACAACGTGGTCTCCTGTCGCCATCGATACTTTGACAACCGGTTCTGATTCCTGAGCGTTTCTGAAGATCCGTTCTACTTCCGAATGACTCAGAGGTAGCGGTTTGACGTGACCTCGGCCGCGCCCGTAGCGGCGTTTCTGCTCTGCCCCGACAAAATTAATTACATTCGGGGTATTTTTGATCACCTGCCACGTATCTTCGTCCATAAACATACGGATGAGTACGTAGCCGGGGAAGATTTTTTCGTCTGACTGCCGCCTGGAACCGTCTTTACCGACTTTTATCGCCGGAGTTTGCGGAATTTCTACTTGAACGATGCGATCGGCAACATCCAAGGTTTGAATCCGCTGATCCAAGTTAGCCTTCACCCGCTTTTCGCAGCCAGAGGCAACTTGAACAGCATACCAGCGAGCATCAATTTCCGGCACATCTGGCGATGAAGCCTGTCCCGTCGCGTCTGTGGAATACTCAGATTCTTCTGATGCAAAAGTCATGACCCAAACACCTTTGCTGCGCCCCAGTTAAAGAAGTTATCCACCAAATAGATCAGGCTTGCTGAAAGGATTACCATCAAAAGCACGGCCAAAGACTCGCTAATTAGCTGCTGGCGGCTAGGCCACACCACTTTGTCGAGTTCTTCTCTAGTGTCCTTTAAAAAACCCACAGGATCAAACCCAGACGCTGCGATCTCTTGAGTTTCTTGAGCTTCGTCTTTTTTCGCCACGATCGAATCCCCCTTGCGATTTGAGATTTGAGATTTGAGATTGTGTGAGTGGCTCGCGGCTCTTTGATTTTTTGACACGAACCACTTACGCCCAAGTCCAAAATTTCAAATTCAAAGCAGCACTTTTTTACAAGCTCAATCCATCAACGGTGTATGTGCCGATCGCTCTTAAGGGCGATCGAGAAACCACACCGAGCATTTGTTGATGGCATTTTTTGCGAACCGCCCACAAAAATTAATTCTACCCGAAAACTTGCGGTTTAGGCTGTTTCCAGCCAATAATCCGGGCACTTTCGGGCAGAATTTCAAGTTTGGTGATTCAGCGCGCCCTGGAGGACTTGAACCCCCGACATCAGGTTTTGGAGACCTGCGTTCTACCAACTGAACTAAGAGCGCACAGGTGAGGTTGCTGAAAATCGCTTAACCTCTAGATTTCTATTTTAACACAGTGCGCTCGGAAATGGGAAACTTTTTTTAAAATTTTTCAATTTCCCATTTTCCATGAACCAAGGGAAGGCTGGGTGCATTCCTATAGAGGGCGATCGAACCGCTGTTTGACGCGAGTTGCCTTGCCGACGCGATCGCGCAGGTAGTAAAGTTTTGCTCTGCGGACTTTCCCGCGGCGCATGACTTGGATCGTAGCGATGCGGGGCGAGTGAATCATAAACACCCGTTCCACACCCACGCCCTGAAGCACGCGGCGCACGGTGATTGTTTCATTAATCCCGCCGTTTCGCATAGCAATCACAGTCCCTTCGTAGGGCTGAACCCGTTCTTTCGCGCCTTCTTTAATTTTCACGCCGACGCGCACTGTGTCGCCCACGTAAATTTCGGGGAGCTGTTTTTTTAGTTCTTGCTTGACTCTATTGATTTCTTCCGTCTCGATCGAACGGATTATTTCTGCGCCTTTCATAAGACCTCATGGTATGTGGGAAACGAGCGTGTCTTCAGCCTTGACAGGGAAACGACCCAAGCGATTTTAATCGCGTTGAATCTTATCCCCTTGCGGGGCTGGATCAACAGAGGAGTAGTGTTGATCCGCATCTCTGTAATGCCGAGATTTGCCTTTCCTACTCGAAGTAATGTTAGCTTCGGCAAGGTTATTGGTCGGTACTAGATCAAGGACACTGACTTAACTCAATAAATCTGTTTAATCCTTAATTTCTAGAGTCACGGGACTAGCTACGCATCCCGGAGTAGGAACTTGAACACTTGCCAATAACGTAGTTCAGTTAAGAACTTAGCCTGGTCAACTAATGCTAAAACCCAAACTTCGAGCCTAAGCTGGAAGATCAGTGGCTTCAGCCCTGAGTCGTTGACGGGATTTTCCAAAACTCACAATCCCTTATCATATATCGAACTGCCAGTTTTATGACAAAAAAATGCAATGTTAAATAGCTCTGAGGTCGTATTTCTGCAATTGGCGGCGCTGGCTGTACTGGCTTTGTACGTCGCCGCCAACTTAGGGGCCAACGATGTCGCGAACTCGATGGGGACATCCGTAGGCTCGAAGGCGCTAACGCTGCGGCAAGCAATAATTGTTGCAGGCATACTGGAATTTTCCGGCGCAGTGCTGTTCGGGCAAGGAGTTTCCCAAACTCTGGCAACAGGAGTTGTGAATGTAGATGTGTTTTCTGCTCAGCCGCAGGTATTTTTAGTCGGGATGGTGTCAGTCCTGATATCTTGCGGGTTGTGGCTGCAAATCGCTACGAGTCGAGGTTTGCCGGTTTCTTCATCTCATGCGGTGGTAGGTGCGATCGCCGGTTTTAGCTGGGTTGCAGCCGGAATTCATGCGGTTGATTGGCGAACTATCGGCAGTATTTCTTTAACTTGGCTGGCGACACCGATCGCCAGCGGTGTTTTAGCAGCAATATTTTACAGTGCGGTGAAGTATTCGATTCTCGATCGGCCAGATCCTCTATTTCAGATGCGCGAGTGGATACCTTGGCTGAGTGCTGCACTGCTGAGCGTATTCGGGATAATTGTACTGCCGTCTGTGATAGATGTGGCTTTGGTGCAGACAGGAGGGCTCGCCTTTGTGTACGATCGATTGGGCTGGAATATTCCGGTGCACGATATTGCGATCGGCATTGGGGGTATTGGGGCGATCGGGCTTTCCCTCCATAGCTGGAAAAAATTAGAATTAGTAGAGAACAAGCAAGAAGGTTCGGCAGCGGATTTTGTAGCTGATGTAACGGATGTAACGGATGTAACGGATGTAACGGATGTAACGGATAAGCAAGAGGGAATATTTGCTGCCCCCTCTCCCCCTCTCCCAATCTCCCAATCACCCCCTCTCCCCCTCTCCCCCTCTCCCAATCTCCCCCTCTCCCAATCTCCCCCTCTCCCCCT
>JBBSNU010000308.1:0-6360 GCA_038260455.1 Chroococcales cyanobacterium
GTGCAAATTTTATCGAGCTTCCTAATCTCTCCAACCTTTGAAGCCTTGCTTGTGTTTAGCTTGTCTTGTCCCCAATTGCGATCGGGATTTGTGACTTTTTGGCTTCCGCGCGCACCGTCCGGTCTAAATAAAGCTTTATCTATCGATTCTTGATTGACAAGATCGATTTTGCGAGTGCGATCGGTGCTGCTAGCAACGCTGTGCTGCCAGCACACGCGCTATTTGACTCCCATAGCCGCTCAATTGAAGCATTTCTTTGGGATCGCTTTGTCATGACTCAATGTTGCAGACAATTCGCGATCGGGTCAAGGGGTCTTTTGCCTCAATCATGGGTACTTATACGCATTTTCGTGATTTCGGGGATCAACGTGTCAAGATTTCATGACAATATAACGCTTGTGGGGATCTGTCACGATTATAGTGTCAAGGTTTCATCATATTTTGCTCCCAGGGGGCGATTTCCTTTGGGATAGTCCCGCTTCACGGGTTTGTTGATGAGTCTGGGAGTAGCTGTAGCTGTAGGGTGCGTCGCCATTCACAATCCCTTGCATAAAAATCGACTTTTCGAGTAGCGACGCACCAGTGCCATAGCCGCCGAGTATAAGTAACTACACAAAATTAATTACATAAAGACTCCTTGCTAGGTAAGGTTTTCACGCGAAATATTGTGTAATTAATTTGGCACGACTACTTAAACAAAGCCGAAAATTATGTTGTAGCAAGACTTCAGAGAAATGGCATAGCTTGATATTTCTGATTCATTGAGGAGTGTCTAGCTTATCAAACAGTTGATTAAAAAAATCTTCCGCTTTTTGCCCTTGACCTCGATCCATTTGTTCCAAACCCAGTTTAATTCCCTTTAAAGTCTCCAATAACTCAACCGCATCTAAAAGTTTCTGATAGGATTCGGCATCTTGAACAACTAACTCTGCTTTCCCGTTGACAGTTAGAACTAAAGGATGTTTTGTTTGCTTGAGGCGCTGCATAAACTCAGTCGTATTACGTTTGAAATCGGTGAGAGAATGTATGTCTCTTGAAAGGTTTATCATAATAATGACATTAAATTAGCATCTAATTCAATGCTACATCAGGCCGGCGGAGTTTGTCAATCAAAATTTGATAGCAAAGAAAATAGCGGAATCAAACGCGCTACTATAATAAATTACAGAAGTACGTCAATCCCAAATCTCAAATCCCATGCCCCTAACGCTTTACAACAGCTTGACCCGCCGCGAATCACCTTTCGAGCCCCTCGAACCAGGAAAGGTGCGGATGTACTGCTGCGGCGTTACGGTATACGATTACTGCCACGTCGGCCACGCCCGCGCTTACATTGTGTGGGACATGGTGCGGCGTTATCTGATGTGGCGGGGATACGATGTGCGCTACGTGCAGAATTTTACAGATATTGATGACAAAATTCTCGATCGCGCCCGCGAAACCAATTCCACAATGGAAGCCGTGGCGGAACGCTTCATCGAGGAATATTTTGTAGATATGGACAAGCTGAATATTCTCAGGGCCGATGAATATCCCCGCGCCACACACTCAATGGACGGCATAAAACGGCTGATTCACGAGTTAGAAAACAAAGGCTTTGCCTATGCGAACAGCGGCGACGTTTACTACAGCGTCCGCAAGTTTGACAACTACGGAAAACTTTCCGGCCGCAAATTGGAAGAAATGCAGGCCGGGGCTAGCGGTAGATTAGAAAATGCCGAAATAGAAGCTCAAAAAAAGCAAGATTCCTCAGATTTTGCCCTGTGGAAAAGCGCTAAACCGGGAGAACCTTTTTGGGAATCATCTTGGGGAAAAGGTCGCCCCGGATGGCACATTGAATGTTCGGCGATGGTGCGCGATTGCTTGGGCGAAACTATTGATATTCACTGCGGCGGTTCCGATCTAACTTTTCCGCACCACGAGAACGAAATTGCTCAATCTGAAGCCGCGACGGGCAAGTCTCTGGCTAATTATTGGATGCACAATGCTTTTGTGACTGTCAATGGCAGAAAGATGTCGAAGTCTTTGCACAATTTTATTACAATTCGCGATTTGTTGGAGGGGAATTGGTCGGGCGATTCAGAATCTGACCCCCCCCAGCCCCCCCTTGCTAAGGGGGGGAGTAAGAATCAAGGCGATAAGTCAAAAGCGGTGGAACCGATGGCGGTGAGGCTGTTTGTGTTTATGGCGCAGTATCGCAGTCAGATTGATTTTACTGAAGAGGCGATCGCATCTGCTCGAAATGGCTGGAATACGATCAATGAAGGTTTGCTTTTTGGTATCCGATACGGTTCTCAATTGAGTTGGGATGTTGAGAAAACTCAACTGGATGCTACGGCTTTGCAGCAGTTTCAAGCAGCGATGGATAATGATTTCAATACTCCGGCTGCTTTGGCTGTTTTGTTTGAATTGGCTAAGGAATTGGGCAAGGAAAGCAATATTTTGGTGCATCAAGGCAAAACTGACACTTCGCCGGAATTGTTGCAGCAAAAGTGGCTGACTTTGGTGAGTTTGGCGGGAGTTTTGGGGTTGGAAGTTCAGCCGGAAGCTGACAGCGATGATGCGGTTGGCGGTTTGAGTGATGAGGATATTGAGGTGATGATTCAGCGGCGGAAGGATGCCCGGATATCTAGGGATTTCGCTGAGGGCGATCGCCTTCGCAATCAACTTAAGGATAATGGCATTACTTTGATTGACCAAAAAGATGGTACAACTATTTGGCATCGCGGTTAAAATTTAGAGTTTGCAACCGCAGATGCACGCGGATTAACGCGGATGTGTGCGAATTTTAGTTATTTATTTAACTTATTTGCAAATTCGGCAACCGCGCCGACAAATTCTGGGGTTGATTCGTAGGGTAAAACGTTGCGCCCCGGCATTAATAAACCCTCTGCGTTGGGAAAGTTAGCCAAATATTGCGCTAATCTTTCCTCTGGTTTTTCTTCTTTACCCGATTGACTGATGCTTGAGGCTTTTTCTCCCATGACAACGAGTACGGGGCGATCGCACTTTTGAATCGTACTGCTGTAATCCTTGCGCCAAAACCCAGCCAAAAACGAGAAAACTGCGTGGCGGCTGTCAGGATTTGCCGCCCCAGCCTGCAAAGCCTCCAACCATTCGCTGTCAACTTTTGCCGCATCGCCAAACAGTTGTTTTGCAGAAAAAGATCGCAAAAATTTAGCGCGTCTGGCGTAGCGGTAAAAAGCGTTTCCCAAGGGAGAATCTAACAAATTCCAGACGATTCTTTGCTGTCTCTCTGTCGAATGTTTGTTCATCACCGCCCAGGCTGGAGGCCCGGCGAGGATTAATCCGTGGATCAAATTAGAACCGCTTTCCTGCTGCAATTTTGCTAATTCCAAGGCTACTGACAGTAAAGCACCTTGCACGAGTACGATCGCAGGTTTTTTCACTACAGTCTCCAAGAAAAACTGCAACTGGGCCGCCCAATCGTCAGGATAGCAAGCCACAGCAGGCATTTCGCAATCTCCGCAGCCCAAAAGATCGGGGTTGTAAATCGGATTTGTGTTACCCGATTTGTACCAATTTTCGCAAAATCTATGCCAAAATACTCTTGACAATCCAACTCCTATGGGATGAATCAATAACAAAGGGATGCTATTTTCGGTCGCAGTATTTGGGTTATAAACATCGTAAGCACAGCGATAATTTTGCCATTCGTAAAACAGCGTTGGTGATTTTATAGACGAAATGGGGAATAAATTTGGGGTTGAATATTGCGGCTGCATATTAATCTTTTAATTTTTTATGTACTATGCTAGGACAATGCGAGTTTGAGCTTGGACATTTGGTTGCGAGTGGGCAATACGAATCTCTACATTGCTGCCGAGTGCGTTGATAAAACGAAATAGGCTTTCTATAGAGAAGTCTGATAATTGACCGCGCATCAATGCTGATATCTGGGGTTGAGTGATTCCTAAAATCTTTGCTGCTTCAATCTGGGTTACTTGGCGTTCCGAGATTAACTCACTGATTTGATGAGCTAGTTCTGCCTTAATCAATAGTTCATCAGGATTCGGGAGCCCTAAGTCAGCAAAGACATTCCCACTGCTTGAATGCACTTTTATTTCTTCAGCCATTTTGTTCCTCCAATTTACTCTGTTCTAAATATGTTTTATAGTGTTCTTTCGCACGTTTAAACCGAGATTCAATCAGCTCTATATCTTGCTTGGGGGTGGCAATTCCCTGCTTGGATTTCTTCTCAAAAGCATGGAGGACATAGACTATTCCTTCAAATTTCACCGTGTATACCGCTCGGTAAGTGTCTCCATCAAAATTATCAACAATTTCTAGAACACCAGTACCTTTAAATCCTCTAAGTGGTTTAGCATCAGGATGCTTTTTACCCAATTGAGCGCGGTACAAGGCGAAACCCATGATTTGCTGGACATCTTCGGGAAACTCGCATAAGTCGTCGCGGGAACTGCCGATCCATTCAACGGGTTTTAATAGCGAATTCATAATCTTAATTACACTATTTATATCATATAGTTTATTATAAAATCAAGGGTGACAGGTTCGGCCCCAATATAATTACTAAATCATGTCAGAACAGCGGATTACAATTTCCATACCAAACTTGCTGCTCATTGTAGCATCGTCCTTGCTGCTAGTGCTGCTGTGGCAATTACGGAGCCTGCTAGTAATTCTGATGATATCAGTCGTGCTCGCCGCTTCGATCGTCCCGATCGTCAATTGGGCCGAAACCATGCGCCTCCCCCGCTGGCTGGCGGTGATTCTGGTTTATCTAACTCTGATCGGCGGATTCAGCGGGACTGTAGTGTTAATCGGCCCGACAATCATCGAACAAATCCAGTTACTCGTGCGACTGTTACCAGTTTACGCTGAAAGCCTGAAAACCTTAGCAACTAATCTATTGAGTGGCCTAACCGACGATGCCCCAACCTTGGTTGGTCAGTTGGTGGACACTCAATCGCTGACGAATTGGCTGATTCGATCGAGCCAACAACTGGTTTTGCGATCGTACAGTTTAACTAGAGGCATTCTCGGCGGCTTCTTCAGTTTAGTTTTAGCATTATTTATTTCCGGTTACATGGTAGCCGATAGCAACACATTAATTAAAAGTTTGGTGCAGTTTTTCCCGAAACCTTGGGATGAAAGATTAGCCGCCCAAGCAACTCCCATCGGTCAAAGAATGGGGAGTTACATTCGGGGACGGGTGTTAGTTTCGGGAATTTTAGGGATATTTATTACCACAGGTTTGAGCGTTTTGGGAATGCCGGAGTTTGCTTTAGGCTTAGGTGCGATCGCAGGCGTTACCAACCTGATTCCCTTCATCGGCCCAGTTTTGGGTGCCGTACCAGCATTAATCGTAGCATTAGCTAAAGGCGGCTGGATACTTTTGTGGGTATTGCTGTTATTTGTATTTATCCAAAACTTGGAAACTTACGTGCTCGATCCTTTGCTGGTTGGTTCCTCGGTTGGCGTGCATCCCTTGTATCAATTGTTATCCGTCCTCGGAGGCGTGCAAGTATTGGGAATTATCGGCGCAATAATTGTGCCGCCTTGGTTTGCGGGAGTGGCGGCTTTGGTGGAAAACTTGTATTTAAAACCGAAGCTTAGAGGCGAACATCGAGAGGCAATAAATCAGGCTAAAGATAATTCTGACTTACCGCCTCTAACACTTTGATGTGACAGCAGGTTATGGCTAGATCGTGGAACATATTCGTAAGGTTCGTCGCCTCAATAATTCCTAACGAAATATCGAAAATCTCACATATCCGCACCTTATAGCATTCACGATCGCAGGTCTTTTTAGGATAGAAAACTTAATAACTTAAGCACCTCCTACAGTCCTTTATCCTAATAAGTTGCGATATCAAAGGAGGCAGAGCCTCCGGATCTGCATTACCAGGCAGAGCGAAAGTAACGAGCAATCGCTTAAGTTATTAAATTTTCATTCCTTACCCAAAAATTGGGCTTGTTTCCTCAATTATTGTCCGGTGCGTCGCTAGGGAATTGTTTGTCAAATTCAGGGATTTTTGATAGCGACGTACCGGGAGCATCTTAGTTTTGCAAAAAGTATTTTTTTTATTATAGTGCGAGCGTGCCCGCGCGCGTGGTGTGTTAAAAGCGAGCGGGGTCGCGCGGACTATAATGGAAAAAGGAGAAGCTCCGGATGTACCCTACCACTTAAATCTACTGTTGAACTATCAATAAAATACTGATGCAATCAGTGTAGTATCTACAAGACTGAGAGGGCGGGTTTTGCCCTTTTTTTAGTCATTTGTATCATATATCCTTAGCTAAACCCGCCCCTACAAAATGCTAATGACGGATGACTGATGACTGAGAGGGCGGGTTTTGCCCTTTTTTTAGTCA
>JBBSNU010000309.1:0-6355 GCA_038260455.1 Chroococcales cyanobacterium
TAGACGACTATACAATCAAACCACTTCCGAAGATAGAGAAATCTATTGGATTGGAGGTAGGAATAACCAGCCTGATTGCTACTAGCGATGGCGACAAAATAGCCAATTCCAAGCACTTTAAAAAGCTTCGCAAGAAGTTAAAAAGGAAACAGAAAGCGTTAGCCCGTAAGCAAAAGGGAAGTAACAACAGGCAAAAAGCGCGGGTACAAGTAGCAAAGATCCATGCACAGATAACCGATGCGCGTAAAGATTTTCTACATAAATTAACAACTCAACTAATTCGTGAAAACCAAACGATTGTAGTTGAGGATTTGGCTATCAAGAATATGGTGAAAAACCATAAATTAGCCCTTGCGATCAGTGATGCTAGCTGGGGCGAACTAATTCGCCAGTTGGCGTACAAATGCGAGTGGTACGGACGAGAGCTTGTAAAGATAGACCGCTGGTTTCCCAGTTCTAAGCGTTGTGGAATCTGCGGGTATATTGTAGACAAATTGCCGCTGAATATTCGGGAATGGGAATGTCCTAAATGTGGGACAAACCATGACCGAGATATCAACGCTGCAAAGAACATTTTGGCGGCTGGGCTAGCCGTGGAGCGTCTGTGGAGCAACTGTAAGACCCCAAGAGAGTAAATCTCCGAAGGCTGGCGCTATGAAGCAGAAACCTAATCAGTGATGATTGGGAATCCCCGTACCGACCGGGCGGGGTGGATGTCAAAATCTCGGGGTAGTAGAAAAGGTTGTTGGGAACTGCGTCGGTTTCGCTAGCTACGAGGGTTAGCCTTTAAGTACGAAATTGTGGTGGATTTTCCTGGTATTGCTGAGATTTAACAGATTCCCAGCGGTTGCTGTCGGGGTCGCTGTATACCCGGTGTGCCCGCTTGTGGTGTTTCCCCGTGCCGATCGACTGCAGGGCCGGCTGACCACAAATCTCTCAACAGTGTTAAGCTTGTTTTCGCCTAGTGCCGGCCTTCGTTAACTCGATCGGCACAAGCAGCTTGCCACGCGGCTTGAATTTTGTTAATAAAATTTGCTCTGCGGTATATAGCGGTTCTCAAAAAAGTGAGGTATGCCCTATGCCCACGGAGGCCTATGCCCACGGAGGCCTATGCCCACGGAGGCCTATGCCGTTCGCGTACCTCATCTTTCGCTTGAAAGGCTATATATCTAAAAAATTATGGTATATTCTTTAGTTTCTAGCTCGCAATCAGAACTTGAAGGTATTAATTTCCATATTCGACCGATCGACCGCCTAACTTGAGAGGTAAAATTGCCGATTTTAGATAGTTGTTTCTAAAATCTTGAATTCCCAATCGAATGACTCGGCTGCCAACTATTTCTAACTGCCCAGCGCAGCTCAAGCGCGTAAATTAAAATGATGGCCTCATGGAAGACCGATTTAACACCCGAGATCCGCAGTCTAATATAAATCAATTGATAGTTTCTACTCCTTTTTTTGCAGGCTTACCCGATCCTGTAATCGAGAGAGCAACTGTCCACATCGTTACCCGCAGTCATCCGTCAAATCAAGTGATTTTACTCGAAAATGACTGGGGAACATCCGTGTATTTTATATTGGATGGTTGGGTGAAAATTCGCACCTACAACCTAGACGGAAAAGAAGTAACACTGAATATTTTAGGGAAAGGAGAATTGTTCGGGGAAATGGCAGCGATCGAAGAAACACCGCGATCGACAGATGTCATCACCCTAGCCCCGACACTGATCGGCAATATGCCAGCTCAGGATTTTGTGCAGCTCATTCATACCGAACCGCTAGCAGGCATTCGGCTAGCTCAACTGATGGCCCGCCGCCTGCGGCAAGTCAACCGCCGCCTGCGTTTGCGAGAATCGGACAGTACCTCGCGAGTAGCAGATATTCTGTTATTTTTGGCAGAGGGGCAAGGAAAAATCATGTTAAGTGGAGGCACAGAAATTCCCAACCTGCCACACAGAGAATTGAGCAGCCTCAGCGGGCTGGCTCGGGAAACAGTAACGCGAGTGCTCAGCAAGCTGGAAAAAAAAGGAACAATTCAGCGCGAACGTGACGTTTTGTGCATTCCCGACCTACAGGCCTTGGAGCGTCTGTTAATGTAGAAGTATCAGAGACTGCTAATTAGAATCTAATTAAAAAGCACTCTCTGTTAATTAACTGATATTGATGATTTCCCACTGGAGGTAAAGCTGTGAGTTTTAAGAAAATTTTCGCCGCCGTTGATGACTCTGAACTGGGCCAGCGCGTCTTCAATCAAGCTCTAGAATTAGCTGTGGGCGATCGGGCTGATATGATGCTATTTCACTGCGTTACTGTCAACACGCTGGGCGAGACGGCAGTACCAATTCCAGTAGATTTGGGTATGAATGTCCAGTTAATGGATCAAGCTTATCAAGCTCAACGTTTGCGGCAGGAAAGGGATATAAAACAGACTTCGGGCTTGCTACAAAATTACTGCGAGGCTGCCACTAAACAAGGATTGCAAGTGGAATTTGACTGCAAAATGGATGGAGATGCAGGGTATTCTGTCTGTCAAGCTGCCGAAAATTGGGGCGCAGATTTAATAGTAGTGGGGAGGCGCGGCCGCACCGGGTTAACAGAAGCTTTCCTCGGCAGTGTCAGCAATTATGTGGTTCACCACGCATCTTGTTCGGTTTTTGTAATTCAGGACGTTCAACCGGAAAAATGATACGGCCCCAAAATTGGGCTGAGAAAATTAATCTAAAATAAGACTGGCGCAGGCATCTAAACCCGGTTTCTCTGAAAATCAAAAAGCCCAAATAGACCTGAGTTGCCAAAATCAGAAAATACCCTGAAATTATCTGCGTCAATCTGTGTTGCATCTGCCCGATACCTGCGGTTTCTGGATCGAAGACTTGTGCAACTCAAGTCTAATCAAAAACCGGGAATCAAAAACCGGGAATCAAAAACCGGGAATCAGCCAGCGCCAAGTCCCTTACAATCTAAAATCTAAAATCTAAAATCTAAAATCTAAAATCTAAAATCGGATGAGTGATTTTTTGTCAGCAGATGCCGCGCCTAATTCGGGCAGTTCACCCAGTACAAATAACGACCCCCCAACTGCGGATATTTCAGATTTGGCGGGCGATCGCAAAAATCCAGCTCCGGGAACGCCCACCACTAAGGAAGCGCCTTTGAGGCTCGTAGAAACGGCATTTTTAGCAAGTACCGCTAGCTTGATTTGGCTGATCAATTATTACTTTCCGCTAGGCCCGTTGCTGCGGGTTTTTTTCCCGCTCCCGATCGCCCTAGTTTACCTGCGCTGGGGCAACAGAGCTGCTTGGATGTCAGCTTTGGTTTCCGGTTTGCTGCTGTCGGTACTCATGGGCCCGACGCGAAGCATTTTATACGTGATTCCTTTTGGAATTATGGGAGTTGCGCTGGGAGGACTTTGGCGGCGCAAAGCGAGTTGGTCTGTCTCTATTAGTGTGGGCGCGCTAATTGGTACTGTCGGCTTCTTTTTTAAGTTTTGGCTGCTGTCAGCTTTGGTGGGTCAAGATCTTTGGGTTTATGTAACCGACCAGGTAACAGAGATTGTGGAATGGGTGTTTGTGAAGCTGGGCTGGCTGAGCGTGCCGAGTTTGAGTACAATTGGGGCGATCGTCGCTGGGATGATTTTGGTTAACAATATTGTTTATTTATTTGTTGTGCATTTAGTAGCTTTGCTGTTGCTCGATCGTTTGGGAAACCCGATTCCGCGGCCGCCGCGCTGGGTGCAAGTTTTAATCGATCATGAAGAGTAGTTATTGGGAATTGTTGACTGTTGACTGTTGACTGTTGACTGTTGACTGTTGGCTGTTAAATGTTGACTAATTACTGATGACTAATAACTAATGACTAATGACTAATGACTACTGACTAATTTATGATTCGTATTTATACAGAAATTGAACAGGGCCAACGGTGGCTCGATCGCCATCGGGGACAGCAACCGATATTTGCCTGCGTGTTAGGATTCACCGCGACAGGCTTAATTCCGGGGATTTCGGCAGCCGGAGCAACACCGCGCGATCGACAGTTTACTTGTTTGGCCGATGCAGAATTTTTGTATAACGGCCCCCAACCCTCGCCTCAGTATCCTTTGCCGCCCCTAGAAGCCGGTGCTTCTCCGGTACTGATATCTCGCGCTGCAGTCGAAGCTTTGGAAATTCCGCTTTACCTGTTTAATGCTGGTTTGCCCCTAGCGCCTCCGGTACCTGCAATTGATTTGGGCGGTACTGCGGCAAAGTGTCTAATTTCTGGCAATGCTTTAGAACTCGAAACAGTTAAACATTTGCTGGAACAAGGGTTAATTTGGGGAGCTAAATTAGCCGCCCAAACTAATGGCAGCTATTTAATTTTAGGTGAGTGCGTAGTTGGGGGAACTACTACTGCTTTGGCCGTGTTAATGGGTTTGGGAATTGCAGCGGCGGGTAAGGTTAACAGTTCTCACCCTCGCTGCAATCACGCTCAAAAATTGGCTGCGGTGACAGCGGGACTCAATAATGCTGAGTGGAAAATTGGCGGAGAAAATAGCACTCCCCTGGATTTGGTAGCGGCGGTGGGCGATCCGATGCAGATAGCGGTGGCGGGAATGGCGATCGCCGCGAGTCGGACTTGTGGGGTGATCTTGGCTGGCGGCACGCAAATGCTAGCAGTCTATGCTTTGATTGAAGCCTTAGCCCGGGAATATGCTCTGTTATGGTGTCCCGAACAAGTCACGGTGGGGACTACGCGCTGGGTGGCTGAAGACCCTACAGGGGACACGGTAGGACTTGCTAAGGATATCGGCGGTGTGCCTCTGTTGGCGGCGCAGCTCAGTTTTGCGGGTTCTCGCTACCGGCAACTGCAAGCTTACGATCGCGGGTATGTTAAAGAGGGTGTCGGTGCTGGAGCGTGCGCGATCGCCAGCGGGCTGAGTGCAAATTGGACTCCGACTCAACTTCTCCAAGCTGTTGAAGCTTTAGCCTCGCGATGCGAAATTAAACATTAAGTAAATAGTTATAAGAATCGATGCCGGATTTGTGAACTTCTCTCTTTCTTCTCTTTCTTTTATCTCTCTGCGTCCTCTGCGCCCTCTGCGGTTCGTAAAAAAAATCTTGTTCACCAAAGAAATAGAATTCCTATTTCTACCCAAAATCTAGCCTTAATATGCTATTCCCATGCTAATTGTGCGAGACAAAAAACTCAACGTAACGACTCTATAAGTAGACGAGCAGAAATCAACGCAACTTGTATTTTATCGGGGATTAATGCCCGATCGCCAGCAGCAATATTTAATTAGACCCCCCTACCTGTTGCGAGTGCATTCTTTTGGAGAGCAACTGTTCTTCCAAGGCAGCAATTCGATTGTAAGCTGCTGTTAGCTGAGCGGTGAGGCGCTGGATTTGAATCTCTGAACTTAGCTCTTTTTCCAAGCTTTGAGAATTCTTGTCGAAGTAGCTGTCATCTAACAGTATATCTTTGTGTTCGAGGAGCGCGTCGAGACAACTGTAGGTCTGATATGACGAGGTTTTATCATTTCCTAGCGTTCCAGGGCGATCGTTTTTCTGCTGCTGAATCAGCTTCGTCTCCTGGGCTGACTCCAATAACTTTTCATTGAGGTTTTCTATGAGTTTGTACAGAGCATCGACTTGTTGGGTCAATAATGTAACTTGCTGGCATAGCGCTTCCATAGAATTATCCTCTGGATAGTAATTTATATCTTTATATATAAGGGAAATCTTTACATAACTGAGATTTATCACTAAATTATTTAATTTTTGAGGTAATTGTTGTGTTCCCAATTCCTGACGGTAAATTTAGGAACTCAGCTTGAGAATTTGAGATTTGAGATTTAAAATAGTCTTGGACACTGAAACGGGGGTTTTTAACCCATACTTCGTTCCAACTTTCAATCAGAGTTAAAAAACTCGGTTTCTGAGAGTTGGAGGGCGGAGTGTCCGGTGAGATTGACTCGCGCCACCAGTGCTTTGGGCAAAACAGACTCCGATCGCACCAGAACCGAGTACAATAGCTTTGTGTTTGAGGAATAAATAAAACCAATCGGCGCTAAATACCGGACTCGACAAACAATTATTTCCCGGGCCGCAGAACACAAAACGATCGCTTAATATTTAGATAAAACGGGTTCACAGGTGAAACGAAGGTCTTTGCTATTGGGCGCAGCCACCCTAACTTTAAGTCAATTGGCGGCAGGGTGCGAGTCGAAGCCCACTCTCAAAATTCGATCGCTCAAAAACGGTATTCCGGCCCAACTGGTGAGCAAATTTAGCCGCGACTTACAACCGTCTCCGGTTTTGCAGGTAACGCAGGAAGCACAATTAAAAGAATTATTCGCTTTGTTACAGCAGTGGAA
>JBBSNU010000310.1:0-6343 GCA_038260455.1 Chroococcales cyanobacterium
ACCAATCTCCAGATTATGGTTGCTATCGGCAGCATATCAGTTTTGTATTTATAGTGCGCGCACCTAAGCCAGCTCGCGTATTGTACAATACGCGAGCCCGCTTAGGTGCTCGCACTCAAAGAAAAAATGCTTTTTACAAAAATGAGATGCTCCCTTGCTATCTCACGATTAAGGTTGCGGGGTGGAGTCCTCGACTTCTGGTCTCGGGGACTCTTCCAAAATCACCTGACGCTGCTGGGGATCCATTCGATTGCTTTGCTCTTGCATCACAGTTTTAGCAAGACTTGGGTCAAAATAGCGGTTAAAGTCCGATCGCGACTTATCTACTCGCCCTTGGGTAAGATTGACTTCAGCTTGAATTTCGTGCAACTTTTCTTGCACTCCCCGGTAGTGAGGCCAAAGCTGAATCACAGCAGAAGTCGCACAGACTGAAAGTACAATGTTGACTGCTAACTTAACTCCAGTTTCGGCTCCGAGCGTTTGGTGAGGGTAGGAACGCTGGCGCTTGCTGCTGCGACGAGGAGTAACCCGAGGGGGAGTTTTTACAGGACGCAGTGGGTTAACGGTGGGTTGAATTGCTTGCATAATTTTTTTTCAAATACCTGAGACTGACGTTTTAGAGCACAAACCTTGCAAATTCCGAGCTTAACGCACACCCGCCCCTGTTCGTGACGGCGGTGCCGGCAGCCAAAATTTTTGAGACTGGGTGACGCTTGAGGACGGAATTGCACAATAAAAATGCCTGCCCTTGCAGTTTCCTCTTGCTGACCACAAACAATCTACTCCACGGTGGCAGCAATTGTCTGTAATTTCAAGATTTAACTACTCGGACAGGCATTTTGCGATTCGCTACTGGTGTCTATAAACTACTTGTACAGTTCAGTTGACAGCCGGAAAGCCAAGATTCCAGGAATCAAAGCAATTACGAGCGCTATGTAGACTTGGGTATCTGTTAAAGACATATTCGGAAAACTCCTTTTCGCGGGCACGAGCTTTCACCAATTTGAGACAAATTGGCGCTTTTGGGAATCGTTTGTTACAACTTGAAATATATTTGGTGCGTTTGGGGATGAGTGTGCGAGTGTCCGAGAGGGGGAGATGGGGAGATGGGGAGAGGGGGAGAGGGGGAGATGGGGAGATGGGGAGATGGGAGTCGGAAAAATCTTGTAGCTTGACTTCTCGGCTCAACATTAATGGGTTAAATCCGTTAAATCCCTTAGATTATCGGTTGCCGAACTTGCTTGAGCGCGATCGCACGCGACAAATTTACGTCACTAGGTTAAGATAAGTGAAGGTGACACTCATTTTAGACGGAGCCGGTGATTTGCACTGCGCTCTTAGCTTGCAAATCTTAGGTGCAGAAAATAATTAATGCTAGATCAATTTCTTGAAGGTTCGCCCAATTTGGGAGTTGACACCTTTTTCTTATTGTTAGTTTTGGTGGCTTTGGAGGCTGTACTTTCTGCTGACAACGCGATCGCCTTGGCATCTATTTCTAAAGGTTTGGAAGATCCAAAACAACAGCAACAGGCTCTCAATTACGGTTTAATAATTGCTTTTGTACTGCGAGTAGCACTAATTCTAACAGCGACTTGGGTGATCAAGTTCTGGCAATTTGAACTGCTGGGGGCGCTGTACCTGCTGTGGCTAGTTTTCCAGCACTTCTCCTCAAATCCTGATTCCGATGGAGAACATCACGGGCCCAGATTTGGGTCTCTGTTGCAAGCAATTCCAGTGATTGCTATGACAGATTTAGCATTTTCTTTGGATAGCGTTACTACTGCGATCGCGATTTCTGACAAAATTTGGCTGGTGGTTACTGGAGCCACAATTGGAATTATCGCCCTGCGATTTATGGCTGGCTTGTTTATCCGCTGGTTAGACGAGTTCGTACACCTTGAAGATGCTGGCTACATCACAGTCGGCTTCGTGGGAATGCGATTGTTGGTGAGAGTAATTGACGACAGTTTAGTACCTCCGCAGTGGCTGCTAATTTCCTCTATCGCCTTGATGTTTGTTTGGGGATTTTCTAAGCGCACTCCCGAGTCACTAAATATTGCAAACTCCTCGGAAATTGCTCTCAATCCAAATGATTCAGAAGTTGTATTGCCGGAATCGCAAGAAGCGCAGAAGTCCGAAATCTAACAGATTTTCAACTGGATGCAAGGGGAGCATCTGTGTTTTGCAAAAAGCATTTTTTTGACAGCACGCTCAAATACAAAACTGAGATGCTCCCGATACAAGTATCTTAAATCCGTCAAACGAAAAAGATTCAAAGCAGGTTGAAACCTGCAACTTCTTAACATCCCCGGACAAAAGTCACGGGGTTTTCAGGTTTTTATCTTGTAATATCCTGTCCCGTCAATTAATAACAAAAACCGTTCGTAGTGCGGACTTTAGTCCGCAACAATTGAGCGGACTAAAGTCCGCACTACGAACTATAGCGGTTCTCAAAAAAGTGAGGTATGCCCATAGCCCTATGCCCATAGCCCATAGCCCATAGCCGGATAGTACCTCAAGTGGCTATGTCAAACCTCGATCGAATCCCTTAAACACACTTGTCTAACAATTAAATTTTGCTCGATCGCTACCAGGGAGCATACTATCAGAAAGAGTTCCTCGATCGCCCACCGCCACCATAGCATACGGTAACGGGAGCGCAGTTTCGTTTCGTGTCAATCAGGGAAAATCGCCGAGAATCATGCTAGCGCCATCCAAAAGAGTACCACCAAAGTCAGACTCATCACACCGATCAGATGATCGAATTCCTCAACTACACGCGGCAGAACGATCGCTATCCGTTTAATAACTAAAACATAAATCAGCCAACCAATCGCGATCGTCACCAGTGCTTTGATGATAGTCTCAACCGTATAAGCATCTAAATACACCACATTTGCTATAACTAGCCCGCTAATTAAAAGTGCGATCGCCGGCCACAACCCAGGCTGGACTTGTTGTTTGTCTCCACGCGGAATAAAAATAAATTTAGCGAAGGATATAGCTGTACCAACTGCGGCAATCTTCATAGGGATTACCTGCCAAAATGCTAGATTTTTGATCGTCAATGCTTTAGCCCCAAATCCTGCCAACAACGGAAAGCCAGAAATCGAGAGACTGGCGATAACTAAGGCAATCCAAAGGTTAGAATCTATGGGTTTATATTGCAATTCCTTAAGGTTCCGACTTGGTAAAGAACCTGACATTAAAAATAGACTTGATTTAACCAAACCGTGAGACAACGCATAAAATCCCCCCACTGCAGGTGCTGCGAGAATAAAGCCTAACTGGGAAATTGTATGAAAAGCCAGCATCCGTTTTGTATCTTTTTCAAATACGGCATAAAATACCCCCATTAAGGCTGTTGCTACGCCAAAAATCCTGACGATAGTATCAATTTCATCCGAAACCAAAGCACAGCGCAAAAGAGGTAAAATACTGGCTTTGATGACAATTCCTGAGAGTAATGCTGAGACTGGGGTTTCTGATTCTGAGTGAGTTAGCGGCAGCCAGAATCCCGATACAAAAATCCCCCCTTTAATCAACAATCCTAGAAATATCATGGCTAACGCTTGCGGCGGCGCACCTTTTAAACCCTCAAAAGCAAAGGAATTATGGGTTTGATAGACTAGCACCGCGCCCACCAGATAAAATAGCATGGCGGTGTTGGTGATAAACAGATAGCGCAAAGCTACCCATAAAGAGCGATCGGTGCGAGGATAGGCAATTAAGAGAAAAGCAGCAATCCCGCTGACTTCTAAGGCGACATATAAACTGACAAAATCTGCACAGACAAACGGAGCATTGATACTGCCATGCAGAATAACCATCTGAGAGTAAAAGAAAGCTGTTTTATCGCTGTCCCAACAGTAGAAAATCACCGCAGCAGTGACCATCGCATTTGTCAAGATAAAGTAGGCGCTTAAATTATCTGCGACTAATTCGACACCGAAATTATCTAGTAACTTTAGTTTGACTGGTGACTTTTCGAGAAATAGCAGCAGCGCGTAGCCAGCCGAAACAAAGGTGATGCCCAAGGCGAGATATTTGTCAAGCTTTGGGATGAGAGAAATCACGAACCCAATAAAAAATGGTAGTGTCAGCCAAGCGATCGTCAGGATATTCATTAATTAGTTTTATGGCCTGTTATTTTTTTTAATTGCATCAGGAACTGAATCAAAAAGTCTATCTAGAATGGAAATACGTTTGCCGGCGAGTTATATCATATCCGATCGGTTACTATAACAAAAACGGTTCGTAGTGCGTCCTGGTGTCCGCACTACGAACTTGATTTATTGCGGCTAATCCACCGGACAGGATCTTAGTCGATCGCCCTTTGATGAAACTGGTTTTGCCCAGTCTACAACAAACATCTCCAGTAATTCTTGTGGAGCAAGCATCCTGCCTGCTCCTTACAGGCTTTTGGAGAAGTTAAATAGAGATTTATATTTCTCAAATAGCCAGCATTTTAATCGCTCCTGCCAAGGAATTTATGAATGCTACAATCCATCACAACAAGCCGCGATAATGAACAAAAATCAACACCACCGCCCACGAGCCCAAGGCAACTTTCAGCGCCACCAAAATATTCAACAAAGGAAGCAACCCACCACTAATTAATGCTCCAAACTCTCCATGCGGCAACTCTATCCCACATAAAGTTATCGCAGACAAAGCAATAAAAACTAGCACCGAAATCTTCTCCCATGTCGCCGCGTGCCATTTTTCATAAATCCGCTGCATCCACTCGGATGATGAAGTAATTGCTACCAAGCCGATCGCAGTTCCGCCCGCTACACCCGCCGCAAAACCGCCCCCCGGAGTCAAATGCCCCCGCAGTGACAATTCAATACTAACCAAAGCAGAAATAGTCGCTCCTAAACGAGATAAAATAATAGATGGTTGATCCGTAAACTGATAAATTGTGCAGGACGGTCTTTCTGTTGCCAACAGAAATTTAGCTCCCATAATGGCGATCGTAAATACCACCACTTCCAAAATCGTGTCATACAGCCGATTTCTGAAAATAATCGCCGAGACTGCATTCGGAATCCCGCTATCTTTGACAATCAATTCTACTATTGCCAATCCCGATAAACCTGTAGTTGGATTCGCAAAAAACAGCATTTTGATGTAAAGCAATATCCCCGCCGCAATGTAAACCCATTTCATTGATAATCCTCCCCTGAACCTGTAGCAAGTTGATAATCGAGACTCGTGTTTATTGATGAAATTTCAGGCTGCATGATGTCATACAGCCGTTGGATTCTCGTGACAGTTAGATAATGTTTTGTTTCTGCCCCACCTGCGGCATCACTATCTAGCACAGGCACACAAGTTGCATGAATTTCTTTCTCCATCAGGGCGCGGTGTAAAGCCTCCACACTTGTAAAAGGTACTACCTCAATGCGGAGATAATACTTGCTAAGAATTCTGCGAAAATCCTTCATCAAGGAGTTAAAATCGCGGGGACTCTCTACCGTCAACTCTACTTTCAAAACATCGCCCTGAGACTCGACTTTCTCCTCTTCCAACACGCCCAAACGCATCACCAAGGACGATCGCACCGCCACCGCATAAAGCGTGATTGCCAGCATCGTACCCATCAATGCTTCTGTCAAAGCCACATCCGCAGCCCCAAACACTGAATATATCAACGCTGCGATCGCACCTAATATGCCCCGAATGACTAGGGCATGGTAGGGATTCACCTGAACTACTACCATGCAAGCAGCCAAGGGCAACAGTGCAGTCAAGATATAAATATAGCTATCATCATTCATAGTGTCTCTGGTGGAAATGCTGTCTGATTTTCTGCCTCGTCACTGGAACAGTGTGCAAAAACATACCCCAGCATTGTATTCCAAATTGCTAACGAAATAATCGCCAAAATTAGCAGGGGCCATTCACTGGGTATTTGTAGCAGCAGCGCCACGAGGATCGCCATCGATCCCAAGGTATCGGCAACTGAAAGACTGTGTAACTTAAATAATACCGATCGCTTGCCCAGTAGGTGAGAAGTTCCCCAAAACCAGAAGAATACTCCTAGAACCATCAAGAAATAACTCAAAACATCAATCATACGTCGTCCAGTCGTTTTATGATATGTGCCAACAGCATTAATCCCGCATTTCCTACGGTGAGGATAATCGCCCCCACAGCGCCAATCATCCAATCATCGCGCAAGACAGATATGAACAAAGTCATAATTCCTGCCTTTGTGGAAATACTGGCCAATGCCAACATTTTCTGCCAAATATCATCATCCTTCCATGCTTCGTACATGGGGATGAGCATAGCTGCAATCATCGCAATTAGTACCAAGTTCATGAATTTTCCCTCG
>JBBSNU010000311.1:0-6342 GCA_038260455.1 Chroococcales cyanobacterium
CTCTTGAGGTGCTCGCACTACAAATGCTTGCACAGAGATTCACCCGAATATTCCTGATTCCTGCTCGCTTTTTCCCTGTTATACGATCTTCGGTTAATTGCCTTTTATACAATTGGTTTGAGCGTGATAATTTAAGTGTGAAGTTTGAGAAGAAGGACTAAAGTCCTCACTACGAACCTATTTTGTCGTGGTGATTAGTTTGGTTTTAGGTTGGAGAAGAAGGACTGAAGTCCTCACTACGAACCTATTTTGTCGTGGTGATTAGTTTGGTTGTAGGTTGGAGAAGAAGGACTAAAGTCCTCACTACGAACCTATCTTTTTCTGGTGGTTATAGCGATATAATATTATTTTTCAATCGCGGACTTATAGGCTGTTACTTTGATATCAATTCCAGTAATATCTGTGCCGACAACTACAGCCGCTGCTCCTAAACTTAATGCTGTTTTTGCCATTTCTGGCCCCGCGATTCCGCCTTCGCAGATAACGGGAACCTTGAGCTTTGCTACCATTTGGGCTAGCAAATCAAATCCGGGCGGCGAGAAATTTTCCGTCTGGGGAGTGTAGCCGAAAAGAGTAGTTGCTACGGTGTCTGCACCATTCGCGGCGGCCGCGATCGCAGCTTCGATCGTGTCTACATCCGCCATCACCAATTTCCCTAATTCGCTGTGAATTCGATCGATTAACGTTTTTAAGTCTTCGCCAGCAGGACGGTTTCGCAAAGTCGCGTCAACGGCGATAATATCGGCTCCAGAAGCGGCGATCGCCCGCGCGTCTGCAAACCGAGGAGTAATGTAAATCTCGCATCCCGGCAATTGCTGCTTCCAAATCCCAATAATCGGAGCCGATACCTGTTTTCGCACCGCCGCAATGTGAGCCGGAGAGTCAATCCGCACCGCAGCAGCCCCTCGATTGACAGCGGCGCGAGCCATTGCCGCAATGACGATCGGATCGTGCAGTGGCGAATCAGCAGGTGCTTGACAAGAAACAATTAATCCTGTAGGAATTTGACAATTAATCATGGGGAATGGGGAATGGGGAATTGGGCATCGGGCATGGGGCATCGGGCATCGGGCATGGGGCATCGGGCTTTTTTTGTAATTTATTCCCTGTGCCCTATTGAACTCAAATAAGCGTTAAGTTTTGGTAGTAATTTATCGACAATTGGTTTAAATTTGCTTACTTCTTCGCTTGTGATAAGTTGTCTAGCATACGCTAATCTTAACCAGTTTACTGTTTCGTACAAAGAGCCTCTCGCAATTTTTACAAAACGCCGATTATCTTGGTCATTATAACGACCTCTTCCTTCAGCAATATTAGCACAGACACTATCAGCAGACCGAACGATCTGTTTGCCCATCGTATCTTTTGTGAAATAATCCCATTTTTTAACAATCTCCCAAATCTGATTCGCCAAACTTTCCGCCAACTTATAAACCTCTAATTCCTCAAAATCAGGTCTTCCCATAATTACCTCAAAAACTCAATTATATTAAATGCCCAATGCCCAATGCCCACCCTTCGACTTCGCGAGCGGGCAAGATGCCCAATGCCCAATGCCCAATGCCCAATGCCCAATGCCCAATGCCCAATGCCCAATGCCCAATGCCCAATGCCCCATGCCCCATGCCCCATGCCCAATTATCCATTACCACTTCCCACCATTAAAGAAAGAATTTTGTCTAGCAATTGCTGAGGATGAATCGGTTTAGCCAAACAATCGTTAGCTCCCGCCGTCACGAAAGATATCCGCTCTGCGGGAATTTCCTTAGAGCTTAAAGCGAGAATTTTGATATTTTCGGTAGCGGATTTTTGGCGCAGTTGCTGAATTATTTCGCAGCCATTCATCCCCGGCAAACGCATATCTACAATTACAGCATTGGGCTGCAAAAGTTCAATTTGTTCTACGGCTGCCGAACCTTCAATCATCCACACTACTTGCAGTCCTGCTGCTGTCAGGATATCGCAAATGAGCATGGCAGTTTCTTCATCTTCTTCGACGAGCACGATGCTGCCTCGCAGCGAGGAAGAGTGCAGCGGTAAAGATGAATTCGATTTTTCATATTTGAATTTTGTGGATTCATCTTTGCTTTTAGTTTGACTAGGTATAAAAACGGTAAAAGTAGAGCCGACATCAACTGTAGAGTTGACTTCGATCGCGCCGCCGTGAAGCTCTACTAACTGTTTAGTTAATGCCAATCCCAGACCGGTGCCGCCGTATTCTCGGCGGTAGGGGGAATCTAACTGCTGGAATTTTTGAAACAAGAGCGATCGCTGATCTTCGGGGATTCCAATGCCGGTATCTTTGATTTGAAACACTGCGGTGCTACCTGCCGGTGCAGTACCGGGCTGTCGCACTGCTGGCGTTTGATTTTTATCTTCTGTCACCCAAACTCGCAGGATGACTCGCCCGCCTTCGGGAGTAAATTTGATCGCATTTCCTAAGAGATTGAAGAGAATTTGTCTCAAGCGGCGCGGATCGGCGGTGAAACGATCGCACTCTTGTTTTACCCGCTGTTCTTGTATTAGTTCCACTCCTTTAGCTGCAGCTTTTTCTTTGAGGGCGTGCAGGCTCTGGGATGCTAATTTAGAAATTGAAAATTCACTAATTTTTAAGACTGCTTTTCCCGCTTCTACTTGCGATAAATCTAAAATATCGTTGATTAATTCTAATAAGTGGTCGCCGCTATCTCGGATAGTTTGCAGGTACTGCCGCTGCTTTTGCACGGGTACTTGTTTGGCACCAACTTTGCCGTAAGACCACCGCAACAGCGTGTCGGAAATGCCGATGACGCAGGTGAGGGGAGTCCGCAATTCGTGGCTCATAGCTGCCAAAAATTCGCTCTTGGCGAGGCTGGCAGACTGGGCGGCGACCAGTGCATCGCGCAGTTCTCGCGTGCGCTCTATGACGCGCTGTTCTGAGGTGCGCTTTTGTTGCTGAACTTCTGCATAAAGTTCGGCTTGGTAAATGGCGATCGCCAAATGTTCTGCTATTTGTCGCAAAAATGTTATTTTGCTTTCTTCCCACTCCCGCACACTACACTGGTGGGCAATTAGCAGCCCCCACAATTCGTCTTGAACGACGATCGGCACTAGCAACTTCGCCCGCACCTCCGCCCGCCGCATCAACTCTAAAAAACAAGGGTGCGAAGAGTAAGTTATTTCCACATCCGCGACGCACAAAGCCAAACCTTTGCGATACTTCTCTGTGTCGATGACTCCATCGATAAAACACTCGGCACCTTCACTAAAATTCAGTACAGACGAGATAGCATCGCTGGCTAAAGCTTCGTAGCTGACGTGACCTAAATACAAGAAAGACTGGGGATTTTCTTTGACTTCACCCGACGCCGAAACCTCTGTCAGTATTTGTTTACTTAATTTGCCATCGAGAGGCGCTGGGATTTTTTCAAATTGATAAATTAACAGGCGATCGACATCCAAAAACTCTCGGACTCTCGAAACTGCTTTTGACAAAATGACAGGCAATTCCAAAGTTTGGCGGATTTGAGTTGTCACCTGATTCAAAAGTCGTTCTTGTGCTAGCTGCTGCTGCAAAGCATCTTCCACTGGCTGACAAAATTGAATGTAGGAATTGGGGATTTGTAAATGATCGCCCACTTCGGCCATCTGGTGCTGTAGCGTTTCGGGATCGATCGGTTGGGGCGCGAGATTTTTCTCTATTTCTGTTTGGGTGTGTAGGGTGTGGTGACTGTTTTTGCTGGCATCGATTGCGAGAATATCCAGCAAATTTAGGGTGAATTCGCTTTGAATAACTGCCGAGTTTGGCTGTATATTTTTAATGGCTTGTTTGAGGGCGCGAATATTAATTTTTCCCTTGGTTGCAGGCGTTATTTTGGCGATTTTTTCTACTATGGGAGAGAGGAAATTTGCGATCGCCTCTGGCTCGAAAGTCAACTCCACATTTAATTGCCAATTGAGATATTTTTCGTTGTGTTTGCGTCCGTTTGTTGCTGCCGCATCTAATGGCTGGCCCCGCAGCAGCGCGCTAAACCGATCTGATATTATTGCTGCAAACCTTTCCGACGAGTTTTCCCGATTTTCAGTACAAGCAGGAGCATCGTCGGCCAGCCAAATCGCCCCTAGGAGTTCAGCCATTTGCTGTAACAACTGGTAAGCAGCCTCAAAGGTTGCTAGTGGCAAAGTTCGACTTAAGCTTTTTGGTTTCAATCTAGGTATTTTTCCGGTTGTTTTCAAGAACACAAGATCGAGGCCGATATTTTAGGGACGAAACCGGGGCGCAGCAGGCGCGACCGCTCCCAAAGACTTGAGATGAAAGTAATCAGAAGGCAGGCTCTCGTCAGGCCCGGGAGTGCGAGAGTACATTTCTCCCTATAGTTGTGATTACTTTAAACAATCTTATTCCAGTATAATATCAATATATAATTTGTTAACTTCTACTTAACACTATCCGGGTAAATGAGCAATCCAACTCAACTCACCCCCGATTTCACGATCGGACATCTGCCGTCTCACCACTGCCAAGTGAGTGCTGCAACTCTAGGACAGGTAGTGGCTGAAAAATTCGAGCAAGAACCAGACCTGCCGGGAGTGATTATTACTCACGAATCGCAGGTTTTGGGCATGATTTCTCGCGTCAAATTTCGAGAGCAAATGATTCTTCCCGATCGCGCAAAACTTTACGGGCAGCACCCGATTCGATCTTTGTTAGATTTTATCAGAATTCCGCCTTTGGTGATGGAGGAAAACTGGAAAATTGACGATGCCGTGCAAGCCTCTCTCAACAGGCAAAAAGACTTAATTTATGAGCCAATTATTGTGGTGATGAAAAACCACAGCCTCCGCCTCTTGGACGTTCAAACTCTGGTAATGGCGCAATCTAAAAATTTAGCGCAAGCTTACAAAATTATTCAAAAATACCGAGCAGAAAAACAAAAACATCTGGCGATAATTCAAAAAGAGCAAGCCCAAGTTCGCGAATGTCACAAGCTTTTACAATCCCAAGTTCTGGAAGCAGAAAAATCGCAAAATACTCCCAGTTCCCAGGAATTGGCACTGGTAAAACAAGCGGAACAAATTGCTCAAATGAATCAGCGATTTGTGAGAATTGCGAAGCTGATTTCGTCGGAGGGTCGCCAAGCATTTCAAGCTACTTTTCAAGGTGCTAATTCTATTTGTAACAATACAGATAAAATTTTGGGAGTTGGCAAAGCAATAGCTAACGATCTAGAAACGGTTAACCGCACTTCCCGAACTATCCGGGAGGCGATCGAACAAGTCAGGCATTTAGCAGTACAGGTGGCTGTAGTTACCAATCAGATGGGAAGCCAGCCCAACGGTCTCGGTCAAGTGAGTTTAGAAATTGGCAGACTGGCCAGTAAAACTTTTGAATTGGGGACTCAAATAGAGCAAATTGCCAGCCGGTTTAAACTTCGCGTTCACGAACTCACGGAGGCGGCAAGAGCTGGTGCTAATGTGGCAAAATTCGTGACTATCAAGATCGATCGCGCTGAAATGGCGCTGTTAGAGTTGGAGGAATTAATAGCGGAAAAAAATCCTAATTCATTTTTAGATACTAAAGAACCTTTAGGAGTCAACACAAGTGTTACATCTCATTCTTTAGTTAAAGAGATAGAACACGCAGAAATCGCGGTTTCTGAGTTAGAAGACATAGTTAAGCAGCAAAATTCTTCGCAATATCTGATCGAAAAAATTCAGCAGGCTCTGAAGTCGAAAAAGCCCTGAAATTTTAGCGAAAATATGGTAATAAATTGAAGTTTTTCCAAAATCACAATTACAATAAAACTTGACATTTTGACTATTAAAAAAATACTATTTGTTGGAGCGAGGTAAAACAAATTAAAATAGGAGTTGGAAAAGGCTATTGAACATGGGTGTCAACTTTATGTATTATGCCGTGCCGCTCTATTGTTTGACGACAAGGCAGAACCCCCAGCGCCCCCGCTCCCTTGGGAGAAGAGTGTTCAAAGTGGGTCTTTTTAAGGGGAGTAGGGGTCGAGTAGTGGCTATGCTCTCGATAGAAACCATCGACGAGAGATCCAAAAGGGAGCATCTCAGTTTTGCAAAAAGGATTTTTATTATTATAGTGCGAGCACCTCAAGAGCTCGCGTATTGTACTCGCGAGCGGGGACGATCGCACTATAAATGCAAAACTGAGATGCTCCCGATCCAAAATACCTCTCCTAAAAAGCCTGTAAAGAGCGGTTCTTCTGTACTTGTTGTGCTAAAATGTTAGTTAAGTGTTGATAAAATTCTGCCAACAAAATAAATTATGAATAAATTAATGACAAATATTCTAGATTTACCTGGTGTCATAGTAGAAGATTACAAGCAGATAGGAGC
>JBBSNU010000312.1:0-6322 GCA_038260455.1 Chroococcales cyanobacterium
AAAAGGGGGCGGATGTCTTTCCGCCCCAAAAACAAGGAGGAACTAAAAGTGTTTGATTTTGATGCAACTTTGCCTTTGATGGCGTTGCAGTTCCTAGTTTTGACGGTAGTTCTGAATGCGATTTTCTATAAGCCGATGTCTAAAATGCTGGACGATAGGGACGAATACATTCGTACCACTAAACTGTCAGCTAAGGAACGGTTGGCGAAAGCCGAGAAATTAGCGAACGAATACGAACAAAACCTGGGAGAAACTCGCAAACAGTCTCAAGCAGTAATTGCTACGGCTCAAGCGGATGCCAGAAAAATCGCATCTGCCAAAGTAGCTGAGGCTCAAAAAGAAGCTCAAGTTTCGCGAGAAAAGGCAGGCCAAGAGATAGAGCAGCAAAAACAAGAGGCTATGCGCTCGTTAGAAAAAGAAGTAGATGCCCTGAGCCGACAAATTCTTGAGAAGCTATTAGGCAAAGCATTGGCCAAATAGCTCGATCGAACAGTTTTAGATTTTGGGTAAATTAGAAAATCTAAAATCTAAAATCTAAAATCGGTTCATCAAACCTGCACGCGAAATTATGGAAGAGAATCATGGGGACTGTTTTATTGCTAGCCACAGAAGCTAGCGGGGAAGGTGGTTTCGGTTTAAATTTTGATATTTTAGAAGCCAACCTGATTAACCTGATCATTCTTGTTGGATTGCTTTTTTACTTCGGGCGCGGCTTTTTAGGAAATATCCTCAACGAAAGACGCTCCGCTATCGAAGAGGCAATTAAAGAAGCAGAAACTCGCCAAAAAGAGGCTGCTGCAGCTCTCGCAGAACAGCAGCAAAAATTGACTCTGGCTCAAGCAGAAGCAGAACGGATTCGAGCCGCTGCTGAAGAAAATGCGATCGCAGCCAAAGAAGCAATTTTAGCTCAAGGGGCGCAGGACGTTGAACGCATGAAAGCAACAGCAGGTCAAGAGTTGGAAGCAGAGCAAGAAAGAGCGATCGCCCAACTCAGAGCAAGAGTGGCTTCAATGGCACTAGAAAGAGTGGAAAGCCAGTTAAAAACTAGCTTGGATGACAGCGCTCAACACCAATTAATCGATCGCAGCATTGCGTTACTGGGAGGCTAAAACGTGAGTACAGTCAGCACAGAAGTCTTGCAGCCTTACGCATCTGCCTTGATGTCACTGGCTCAGTCGAGCAATCTTGCAGAAAAGTTCGGCGAAGACGTTCGTTCTTTGCTCGGTCTGCTAGAAGGTTCGGAAGATTTGCGTCAATTTTTAGGCAATCCGCTGATTAAACCGGATGATAAAAAAGCCGTAATTGGGAAAATAGCGGGTGAAGAAATGAACCCCTTGATGCACAACTTTCTGAAGCTATTAGTAGACAAAGGAAGAATTGTTTTTTTAGAAGGAATTGGTCAACAATACTTGGCAAAGCTCCGAGAGCTTAACAAAACAGTATTGGCTGAAGTTACATCTGCCGTCCCGCTTTCAGATGCTCAAATGCAGACTGTTCGCGAGAAAGTGAAGGCGATGAGCAACGCTCAAAGCGTAGAAATTGTAACCAAAACAGACGCAGATTTAATCGGCGGTGTGGTAATCAAAGTAGGCTCTCAAGTAATTGATGCCAGCCTGCGGGGACAATTGCGCCGTCTGGGACTTCGCTTGAATTCTTAATTGAAGGAAGAAGGAAGAAGGAAGAAGGAAGAGGGAAGAGGGAAGAAGGAAGAGGGAAGAGGGAAAAGGGAAGAGGGAAGAGGGAATTAATTTGTGTTTGAGATTAGTTAGTTCCCCATCCTGGCGATCGAATCCCAATTCTTGACTTGCGGAAAACATCGACCGACAACTGACAACTGACAACTGACAACTGACAACTGACAACTGACAACTGACACATAATAATTAACATGGCAGCAATCAGACCTGACGAAATTAGCAGCATTATTCGCCAGCAAATTGAACAGTACGACCAAGATGTAAAAGTCTCTAACGTCGGTACTGTTTTGCAAGTAGGCGACGGCATTGCGCGGATTTATGGCTTGGATAAAGCTATGTCCGGCGAATTGCTAGAATTTGCCGACGGCACCGTGGGCATCGCACTGAACCTCGAACAAGATAACGTCGGTGCAGTGCTGATGGGCCAAGGTCTAGGCATTGAAGAAGGTTCGGTAGTTACTGCTACTGGCAGAATTGCTGAAGTCCCCGTTGGTGAAGCAATGTTGGGACGGGTAGTTGATGCTTTGGCGCGTCCGATTGACGGCAAAGGCGAAATTAAAACTACTGAGACTCGCTTGATTGAATCTGCGGCACCTGGTATCGTTTCTCGCCGTTCTGTTTACGAACCGATGCAAACAGGAATTACCGCTATTGATGCGATGATTCCTGTGGGAAGAGGACAGCGGGAACTGATTATTGGCGATCGCCAAACAGGCAAAACTGCGATCGCAATTGACACGATCATCAACCAAAAATCGGAAGATGTAATTTGCGTCTACGTGGCGATCGGTCAAAAAGCTTCTACAGTAGCTAACATCGTCAACGTCCTGCAAGAAAAGGGCGCGATGGACTACACAATCGTCGTAGCAGCCAACGCTAGCGACCCCGCAACCCTGCAATATTTGGCGCCCTACACTGGTGCTAGCTTAGCCGAGTATTTCATGTACAAAGGCAAGCACACTTTGGTCATTTACGATGACCTTTCCAAACAAGCACAAGCCTACCGCCAAATGTCCTTGTTGCTGCGCCGTCCTCCCGGTCGCGAAGCTTATCCCGGAGACGTGTTTTACCTGCACTCTCGCTTGCTAGAACGCGCTGCTAAATTGAGCGACGATTTGGGCGGAGGCAGCATGACTGCTTTGCCAATTATCGAAACCCAAGCTGGCGACGTTTCTGCTTACATTCCGACGAACGTAATTTCGATTACCGACGGTCAAATCTTCCTTTCTTCTGACTTGTTTAACTCTGGTTTGCGTCCAGCAGTAAACCCCGGTATTTCGGTATCGCGGGTAGGTTCTGCGGCTCAAACTAAGGCAATGAAAAAAGTAGCCGGTAAGGTGAAATTGGAATTGGCGCAGTTTGAAGAACTGGCAGCATTTTCTCAGTTTGCTTCTGACTTGGATAAAGCTACTCAAAATCAATTGGCCAGGGGTCAACGCTTGCGGGAACTGTTGAAACAGGATCAAAGTTCTCCTCTGCCGATGAACGAACAAGTGGCTATCATCTATGCCGGTATTAACGGCTACATGGATGATATCGCTGTGGAAAAAGTCACCAAGTTTACTGTTGGTTTGCGCGATTATTTGCGGACTAGCAAGCCGAAGTACGGCGAAATCGTTCAAGGCGGAAAGGCCTTGACTGATGAAGCTGAGAAGCTGCTGAAAGAAGGCATCGCCGAATACAAGCAAAGTTTCTTGGTTTCTGCGTAATTAGTCATTAGTCATCAGTCATTAGTCATTAGTTAAGTCGCAGATCCCCCCTTAGCTTGCCCCCTACTCCCCCTTAAGAATGGGGGAACTGGAAGCAGTCAAAGTCCCCCTTTTTAAGGAGTAACTATAAGCAGTCAAAGTCCCCCTTCTTAAGGGGGATTTAGGGGGATCGAAACTTGGCTGCAACCCTAATTTAAAATTAGTTTTAGCGTGATAGTTGACTCCAATGCGTAATGCCGTGTCTCTACCTTAGCTAAATTTAAAAACTGATGGCTGGGAACTAAGAACTCAGAAATAAAAGCTAAGGAAAAAGGAGAAAGTTATGGCAAATCTAAAAACTATTCGCGATCGCATTAAGTCGGTCAAGAACACTAAAAAGATTACAGAAGCGATGCGTTTGGTGGCTGCTGCTAAGGTGCGCCGCGCTCAAGAACAGGTGACTGCTACTCGACCTTTTGCCGATCGACTGGCAGAGGTATTGTACGGTTTGGCGGAACGCTTGCAGTTTGACAGCCAGGATTTACCGCTGCTGCAAAAACGCGAAGTCAGAACAGTGGGACTTTTGGTAGTTTCGGGCGATCGGGGTTTGTGCGGCGGCTACAACAGCAACATCATCAGATACGCCGAAAATCGCGCTAAGGAAATCAAAGCTGAAGGTTTAAACTACAAATACGTGTTGGTAGGACGCAAAGCTACTCAGTATTTCCAGCGCCGCGAACAGCCGATCGATGCTACTTACACTAACTTGGAACAAATTCCGACAGCAGCGGAAGCAGCGCTAATTGCTGACCAATTGCTGTCTCTGTTCCTGTCGGGAACTGTGGACAGAGTTGAACTAATTTACACCAAGTTTGTGTCGCTAATTAGTTCGCGTCCGGTAATCCAAACCTTGTTACCCCTCGACCCCCAAGGTTTGGAAACTGCCGATGATGAAATCTTCCGCTTGACAACGAAAGGCGGACAGTTTCAAGTATCGCGGGAGAAGGTTGCTGCACCTACAAAGAGTTTGCCGCAGGACATGATTTTCGAGCAAGATCCGGCGCAAATTCTGGAGGCACTTTTGCCTTTGTATTTGAACAACCAATTGCTGCGGGCTTTGCAAGAATCTGCTGCTAGCGAGTTGGCTGCGCGGATGACGGCGATGAATAATGCTAGTGAGAATGCTAGTGATTTGATCCGTAGTTTGACGCTGACTTATAACAAGGCGCGGCAAGCGGCAATTACCCAGGAAATTCTGGAAGTTTCCGGCGGCGCTGAGGCTTTGAACGGTTAGGTTAGGGTTGACAATTTGTTGATTTTATGCTATGCGTCTGAGGGAACTCAGGCGCTATTTTTTTATGTTGTTTGAGTAGTCGTAGGGTGCGTCGCTACGAACAATTCTTAACTCAATATTGACAATCTCACGGCGACGCACCTGGGATATTGGGATCGTGTAAACAAAACCAATACTTGTTTCCTTAGCTATTGTGTAAGGTGCGTCGCTGTCAGATTGTCTCTCTTTCTTTGGGGATTGTCGATGGCGACGCACCCTACAAATACTTACCATTAAAGTAGGGTGCATCGCTGCGGCAATTCCGGGTATTGACAAATATCTTATGGCGACGCACCCTACCGCGATAATCTAGCGGAAGTCACGATCGCTAAAGAAAAAGTTAGAATAATGTATGAAGGCTTTACAGAAGTAGAAGTAAAATTAAAGCGATCGCCCTTATTGCCAATAACGACATTACCCACTAATCTGAGCATTAGTTTTAGCAGTGTCGCACCCTCAATGCAATCAAACTCTAGTGGTAATTCTGGAATTCCCCAGCAACTATCACCCGAAATGGAACAAAAAATCCTCTATGGAGAGCGTCGCCCTGCCAACTCGGATAGGATAGTAGGAGCGCACTCACCCAAAATCAAAACCAGTCCAGATTTTATATTTGCTTCTGTTACCAATAATCCAGATGGTACAACAACAGCTTTCGATCTAATCAAACGATTTCCTGATGGCACTTTTTCCCGGAAAAAGCGGAGGTCTACTTTTGCACCTGACAGTTGGAGTGATGAAAAAATAATCGATGCAACTAAGCAAGTTGCTAGCACCGTTGCTGTTAATACGAATACTCAGGGTGCTACCTTGCACAGGCAAACAGTCGATGGAGTAGAGTGGGAAGTAATCAAGGACTTTTTAGGAAACGTGATATCTTCTTACCCTACTGGTGGCATACCAACAACTAATTTTTGACGAGGAGTTACTCAGATGAGTTTCGCACAGCTAGATGAATATTTAAACAAAGAATTTTCGCCGGATAATTGGTCAGATCATGCTGTTATATATGCTCTTGAACTGTTGCAAAAACTGACACCTGCTGATTGGGAAGAACTCAAATTTTGTTGGTACAATCGCCCCCAAGAATGGCAATTGCGCTGCGCCGAAATTATTTCCGATGCTGACTCCCAACAAGCAATTCCGTTGTTGCTAGAAATGCTTGAGACACCGGATGATGAGCTTACTCTCACCGCAGCAGATTCTTTAAGGTCGATCGATGCAGCTAAAGAAAATTTAGATCTGAGTCTTGATGTTTTAAAACGCTTGCAAATTCTTTCTCAAAACAGTCCCATCGCTCAAATTATTGTTAATGAATTGCTGAAAAAATTGCCAGTGAGATTGTGAATGCAAACAGTAATTGCTACTTCATGCCGATCGCCTATTTGATTATGACTCAATCTCCCCCGACAATATCGATCGATCGCATCCTCGAACAAAATGCTGAATCCGTACTGGCTTGGTTGATACTCCCCAGGGCTGAAGCCACGGGGATTCTTGAATGAATCCGAGAACTCTCAAAGGCGTTATCAAAGCACCTCTATACGCTCAAAACAACTACCAGTACAAAAGGTATTGCAATTGCGCTTACTTTTAAATTGTTT
>JBBSNU010000313.1:0-6318 GCA_038260455.1 Chroococcales cyanobacterium
GATGCAGAAGCTTTAGCAAAAAAGTTGACTGATAACGGATTTCCCTCTGTGTCTCGCTTAGGTAGAAATCAGCAGGAAGCTGAAGCTGCGACAGTTGAACGGCGGCGGCAAGAAATTCGACAGCAAATCAATCAATTGTCGATCGCCCTAATCCTAATTATTCTATCCGGTTTAGGTCACATAGTCGGCACTAAAGCCCCAATTCTCAGCAACATATGGTTTCACTGGGGACTCGCCACCCTCGCATTACTGCTACCTGGCCGCCCGATTATCGTTGACGGCTGCCGCAGTTTGTGGCGAAACGCACCAAACATGAACACTTTAGTAGCTTTAGGCGCTGTCACAGCTTACACCGCTAGCAACGCGGCGCTGTTGTTTCCGCAGATGGGATGGGAGTGCTTTTTTGACGAACCAGTGATGCTGCTGGGCTTTATTTTGTTGGGCAAAACTCTCGAACAGCAAGCCAGACGGCGCGCTGCATCAGCTTTGCAAGCTTTAATTGCCCTGCAACCGGCAACAGCCCGCTTAGTTGATTTTAAACTGCCGATTTTAAATTTGGACTCGGAAGAATTGCCCCCAAACTCGACATCTCAACTCCACAATCCACAATACATTGAAATTCCAGCCGATCGCGTCCGAGTCGGAGAATGGCTGCAAGTTTTGCCAGGGGAAAAAATTCCAGTAGACGGCGAAGTCTGCGAAGGTAAAACAACTGTAGATGAGTCGATGTTGACTGGCGAATCGATGCCTGTATTGAAGCAACCAGCAGATACAGTCGCGGCGGGAACTATCAACAAATCCGGCGCAATTGTGATGCGCGCAACTCGCACCGGCGAAGAAACAACTGTAGCTCAAATGGTGGCTTTGGTGCAAGCTGCCCAAACTCGCAAAGCGCCGATTCAAAATTTAGCTGATACTGTCGCCGGATATTTTGTCTACGGCGTCATGGCGATATCGGCCTTAACTTTCCTATTTTGGTATTTTGCCGGGACTCATATTTGGCCTTCTGTGCTTTTAGGACAGGGGACAATGGATATGGGACACGGGGTAGTGGGCATCGGGCATGGGGCATTGGGCATGGGGCATGGGGCATTGGGCATGGGAAATCAATTATCAATTACCGATTACCAATTGCCAATTATCCATTATCAATCGCCTTTGCTGTTAAGTTTGAAATTGGCGATCGCAGTTTTAGTTGTCGCTTGTCCTTGCGCTTTGGGACTCGCTACCCCAACTGCAATTTTAGTCGGTTCTGGTATCGGCGCGGAGCGCGGGCTTTTAATTCGCGGTGGTGATGTTTTAGAACGGGTGCATCAATTAGATACGGTGGTTTTTGACAAGACGGGCACTCTCACAACCGGCAATCTTACACTCACTGATTATTTGCCGATTTTCCAGAATTCGGATTGGGATTTGAACTCGGATATTAATGTGGGAAACAGGCAAGATGTTGCTTCCACAATTGCCACAATTGACTCAAAACTGCTGCAAATTGCTGCAGCGGTGGAAAGGGGCGCTTGTCATCCCATCGCCGCAGCGATTTTGCTGGAAGCTCAACAGCAAGGTTTGCCGCTGCTACCTGCTGAGGATTTCTACACGGAACCGGGATTGGGGGTTTCTGCTTTGGTGGATAGCCGACGGGTGTTCGCGGGGAATGCTGAGTGGATGAGCCAGCAGGGCGTTGCTGTGGCTGCGGAACTTTTGGAGTCTTTGCACGGCAAAACGGCGGTTTACGTGGCTTCTGGGGGCGTTTTGCTGGGGGTAATCGGGCTAAAAGATACTCTGAGGCCGGATGCTAAGGCGACGGTCGATCGCCTGCGGGAGATGGGATTGCGGGTGATCATGCTGACGGGGGATACTGCGTCGGCTGCGGCGGTGGTGGCGCAGCAGCTAGGTTTGGCGGCGGCTGATGTTTTGGCCGGGGTGCGGCCGGATGGAAAGGCTCGGGCGATCGCCAGTTTGCAAGCCCAAGGCTGTAAAGTGGCTGTGGTGGGGGATGGTATCAATGATGCGCCGGCTTTGGCTCAAGCTGATGTTGGTATCGGTTTGCACTGCGGCACTGATGTCGCGGTTGAGACGGCTCAAATTGTGCTGATGCGAAATGCTTTGATGGATGTTGTTGAGTCGATCGACCTTGGGCGCGCTACTTTTAATAAGATTCGCCAAAATTTATTCTGGGCTTTTGTTTACAATACTCTGGGAATTCCGGTTGCAGCCGGTATCTTGCTACCTGCAACCGGAATTCTACTCACTCCGGCGGCGGCCGGTGCATTTATGGCGTTTAGTTCTGTTAGCGTTGTTACAAATTCTTTGTTGCTGCGCCGGAAGTTTCGACCTTAAATTTAGGGATTGCAGATAAAAGTCGGAGGTCATCGGTCATTAGCTAGGAACTAATCATATCGTGTCCGGTCGATTGACCGAGCTCCGATTGGTTCGTAGTGCGGAGTTCAGTCCGCAATAATGAGCGGACTTCAGTCCGCACTACGAACGAACCGTTTTTGTTATGGTAATCGACCGAAGATAATATGACCTCATGTAATCAGAGATACAAGCCCCTGAATCTTCTGAGTCGAGATCAAATAATTTTCGACGTTAGTTTGATGTCCCAGATTCATCTGTGGAATCAATCTCAAATCTCAAATCTCAAATCTCAAATCGACTGACTGACTGATGGCTACAGTGCCATACTTTCCAAGAGCCGCCAATTATTGTTTTTCATAATTGAATGACTGACTAGCTCGAACATTTGACGGCAGTGGTTATTGGTTTGCAACGGTAATTCCTCGTTTTTAATCACGAAGTTCATGCGAACCTCTGAGTCGCTGGCCGTGGTTTTTTCGATTAGGACTTCTGCTGTGACAAGTTTCGGAATCGAAACTTGACCGGGAATTTCGCGAGCCATGAGGGAATCTCCTGTATTGTAGATAATATCAAGATTGCATGACTCTAAAATTTCAATCAGAGACTGACGGAGACGGTCGATCGGAACTGCAACGATAAAAAAACCAGTATAACGAGCCATAGAAAACTCCAGCCGTGAGGCATTTAGACTTTCTTATCATACCGAACCTAGAAGAGATCGACAGAACAATATGGATTTATTTTATTTAGATGGAATGTTAGGCTCATGAAGGGTAAATTTATTGTGTTTGAGGGCGGCGAAGGTGCGGGTAAAACTACTCAAATGCAGCGGTTGATACATTGGCTGCAATCAAGTTGCTTTTTGAAAGTGGGGTTGGTGGCTACTCGCGAACCGGGGGGGACTGAGCTCGGAAAGCAACTGCGACATTTATTGCTTAAACAAGATTCGGGAGAATTGGTATCCGAGATGGCAGAATTATTGATGTATGCGGCCGATCGCGCTCAGCACGTCGAAACTTGTCTTAAACCAGAGTTATCCAAGGGAACGATTGTCTTGTGCGATCGCTTTACTGACTCTACGATTGCTTATCAGGGCTACGGCCGCGGTCTTAAGTTAAATTTAATTAAGCAGTTGAATGAAATTGCCACGGGCGGCTTGCAAAGCGATCTGACTTTGTGGCTGGATATTGACGTGGAGGCGGGTTTGGCGAGGGTAAGGGCTCGCGGAGAGCGCGATCGCATGGAGCAAGCTGATTTGAAGTTTCACCGCCTCGTGCAGCAAGGTTTTGGGGAGTTAGCCGAGGAACATAAATCTCGCATTGTTCGCATAAATGGCGATCGGACTGAAGATGAAGTCGCCCAGGAAATTCAAACCATTGTAACTAGCAAGTTAGAAGCTTGGGGCTATCTAAATAATCCCAATTCCGAAAAGTAGGCTGACATAGCTCGCCAAAAACCGGGTTTTTTACCCAAATATTTGCTAAAAATCCTCAATTTCGAGGAAAAACCCGATTTCTTGGTTGTAACTAACTAACCGTAGGGTGCGTCAGGGGGCAAAATTCTTGAATCGGTAGTTATCACATTCAGCCCCCCTGACGCATCCTACAATAACTAAAAAAAATATTCCATCCATTAAATCCGTTACATCCGTTACAGAATCCGTTGCCGAACTTCCTTCTTCCCTCTTCCCTCTTCCCTCTTCCCTCTTCCCTCTTCCTTCTTCCCTCTTCCTTCTTCCTTCTTCCTTCTTCCCTCTTCCTTCTTCCTTCTTCCTTAACAAACATGGATTATTTCAAATCATTAATCGGACAAAATCGAGCCGTAGAATTACTAACCCAAGCAGTCGAGCGAAACCGAATTGCTCCAGGTTATTTATTTGTAGGCTCTAACGGCACCGGCAAAAGTTTAGCCGCTCAGTGTTTCATCGAGCTTTTATTCTCAGCCAATCTTCCCGAAAAGCAATCGATAAGCTCCCTGCAAAATCGCGTGCGGCAGCGAAATCATCCAGACTTGCTCTGGGTAGAACCAACTTACATGAACCAAGGCAAACGGCTTTCCTCAAAAGAAGCAGAAGAAGCAGGTTTAAAGCGGAAAGCACCGCCCCAAATCCGCTTAGAACAAATTAGAGAAATTAGTGAATTTCTGAGCAGACCGCCTTTAGAAGCTGCGCGTTCAATTGTAGTTGTGCAGCAAGCAGAAACAATGGGCGAAGGAGCCGCTAACGGCTTGTTAAAAACCTTGGAAGAACCGGGAAAAGCAGCCTTAATTTTAATTGCTCCCACTGTAGACGTTTTGCTGCCGACTTTGATTTCTCGCTGTCAAAAAATCCAGTTTTCGCGGCTAAATTCCGAAGCAATGGCACAAGTTTTGCAGCAAGCCGGATTCGCGGAGATTTTATCGCATCCCGAGGTAATGGGGATGGCTCAGGGAAGCCCAGGCGAGGCAATTGCTATTTGGCAGCAACTGCAATCAATCCCCGATGATTTCCTACAAAAGGTGAAACAGTTGCCTCAAAATCTGCGGTGTGCTTTGGAATTGGCCAAGGAAATTGATAAAACTTTGGATACTGAATCTCAGTTGTGGTTGATCGATTATTTACAGCATTGTTATTGGCAGCAATTTTTGACCGGGGGAATTGGTCGATCGCCCTTAGAGCCCTTGGAAAAAGCGCGACAATATTTGCTAAACTACGTGCAGCCGCGATTAGTTTGGGAATGCACGCTCATGGGAATTTGTCAATCCATTTGAAATTTTAGATTTTAGATTGACTCCACAGATTAATCTAGGACTCAGGCATTGACAAAATAACTTTTTTGATGGGGGATTGATAAATATGAGCGATCGGTGTTGCTAGATCGGGGTATTTATTATAGTGCGAGCGTCCCCGCTCGCGACTTGTACAATCCGCGAGCGGGGACGCTCGCACTATAAATGCAAAACACCAGATGCTCGTAATTGTTGGGTTGCGATCGCCCATTCATCATTCTTACCCTAAAATCTCATATTACCGTCCAGTAAATACTTGAAATAGCCACCCAAAAAGCATGAAACTCAAAAAAATCATGCCTCCAATAATTAACATCAAACCTAGCAGTAAAGCCGCCACAAATAACCAATCGGCTTTTTTACTGGGTTCTGGGGAACCTAAATGAGCGTCCAGCAATTCTATATTTTTGACATTAGCTTTCCAAGCAACATCAAGCAAGTCTCCAGCAACAGGTACTGTACCGGCAACTGTATCAAATACGATGTTAGCTGCCATTTTTACTAAAGTTTCTTGCGGCACTCCCATTTGAGCGGATTTGAAGACAACATAGCCTGCAAAAATCGAACCAACTAAATCGCCACCGCCCGGTATCAGTCCCAATATCGGATCGAGTCCGATGCGGTAGCGGGTGCCGGGAATGGGAATTGCATTATCTAGTAAGTGGCTGATTTGGCGGAGTCGTCGCAAGGATGCTGTATGGGATTTATTTGGACTATTTACGGCAGAGTTTTGTAGGGGAGGACGAGACATTTAATTTACTCCTGGTTGCGATCTGATAGCTAGTTTATGATATTTATTCAACCAGTCTGAAGTTTCTTGTCGGGAGCATCTGATATCTTGCAGCAATGTCAATCTTGGGTTATTTGGTGGGAGCATCTCAGTTGTGCAAAAAGCATTTTTTTTGTTTATAGTCCGCGCGTCCCCGCTCGCGATCGACTTCGCGCGCGGGGACGCTCGCACTGTAATTAAATGCAAAACTGAGATGCTCCCGATCATCTCAACCTCAGAAATCCGGTTTTTTTGGCAAACCCGATTTGTGGGTAATTCAGAACCCAAAAAACCCGGTTTTTCTTCAAAACCGGGTTTCTGGCTTCTAACTTTCTGTTCTCAGTTTAATCGGGAAAGCCCGATCGCACTTGTTCTGCATTAGACGAATCCTCACCAGCCTGTAAATAGCAGACTCTTCCAGC
>JBBSNU010000314.1:0-6308 GCA_038260455.1 Chroococcales cyanobacterium
ACTCAATTGAGTCGCTGCCGATCGAATTTTATGAGATATTTTATTCATTTATTTCAGTATCAAAGTTTGAATCGTTTCACCCAACAGCAGTTGTTGCGCTTGCAGCCGCCGACAGCGCATACTTCCTCCATCTGAGAAAATCCGGAAACTCCGACCGCTTTGTAACAAAATTTTACATTTTGCGGCGACATAATGTGTATGCAAGGATACTCGCGACCTCGACAGCCGGATTTTTGCGACGGATAATCCACTTGTCGATCGAATTAATTAATGTTATGGATGATATGTCAAGGTTAAAATTGTGTATCTGCGCCCTAGAGCAACCGCTCAAAAATATTTGTCGCCATCAGCGAAAGCCTGTGTTTGCAATATTATAGTCAAAGGTACAAAAAAATGAAACGTTTTCAACATCTAGCTACACTGGCGATCGGCTTCGCTGCGATCGCACTTACCGTCCCCAGTTCCCTCGCAGGAATGCGGACACCATCCCGGCCCATAGTCCTGAGTCAGAATGTGAATTTCAAGCCCCCGGATGTGACAGCCCCCGGCAGCCGACAAGGAGGCACTCATCGCGGCAGCAAGCTTTGTCCTGCGGGTTTATCTATTACTCCCTTAGTACCTGCAACTAATATCGGTTTAACTCTAACAGAGTCTCCCACAATTTTTGTCTACGTTCCTCAAACCTCGGCACAAATAGAGTTTACTTTACTGAGCGACAACGAAGAGAAAGTAGTTTACGAAAAAACCTTTAAAGCTGACAAATCCGGGATTGTGGGAGTTAGCGTTCCTGCTAGCAGCGACAACAACAAATCCCTGGAAGTTGGCAAGCGATACGTATGGTCGTTTTCAATGGTATGCGACCCCGAAGACCGATCGGCAGATTTAGTTGTTAAAGGATTCGTACAGCGCATAGAACCCCAGGCAACTCTTAAAAGCGATTTGGCAAATTCCGACCCAATGACTAAGCTCGACGTTTACGCTAAAAATGGGATTTGGTACGAAACTCTCGATACCCTAGCCCAAATGCGGCGCCAGACACCAGGGGATGCGAAGCTGACAGCCAAGTGGACGGAATTGTTGCAATCCCAAGGACTCGAATCAGTGGCAACTCAACCGCTAGTTGGGCCTCTTTAAAACTCGCCATTTCTTAAAGTTTTGTCCGTCTGCTGGTGGCGGTGTGAAAAATGACTTTCTTTGCCCGATCGCGCCCCAAGTCCAAAAGACCGGGCGCGAGGGGGAGAGATTGGGAGAGGGGGAGAGGGGGAGAGAGGGAGATGTCGAAATATACAATTTAAAGGCACAACAGCTTACCAAACCTCTAGCACTCACCCACAAATTATCTGGAAATACATCTGCGTGAATCTCCGTTAATCTGCCTTAAATCTGCGGTTGACCGACTCATCGAAAGCTGGTGCTACGTAACCTTTTCAAAAGCCACATTTGGGCAACTAATGACTGCCAAATGATTGCACCATCACCCAATCTAAAATCTAAAATCTAAAATCGACAGACTGATGACTAATAAATTTCCCACAATTCTAGCTCTTGATTTTGACGGTGTAATTTGTGACGGACTAATCGAATATTTCCAAATAGCTTGGCGTAGCTACTGTCAAATTTGGAAACCCGCCGAAACAGTCCCCGATCCAGATTTAGCTTTGAGTTTTTACCGAGTGCGACCCGCCATCGAAACCGGTTGGGAAATGCCCCTGCTGCTCCGCGCGCTGCTGACAGGAATCACCCCAGAGCAAATCTTGCTGGAGTGGCCCAACATTGTCCCGCATTTATTGACCGAAAATAATTTAAAAGCCCAGTCTATCAGCGCTATGTTAGATGGAATGCGCGATCGTTGGATTGCTGAGGATCTACCAGGGTGGCTGTCTTTGCACCGCTTTTATCCAGGAGTGGCCGATCGCCTGCAATCGTTGCAAGAGAGTGCGGTGAAAGTGGCGATCGTCACTACCAAAGAAGGTCGTTTTGTGGAGGAACTTTTGCAGCTAGCGGGCGTACAAATGCCGTCGGAGTTGATTTTTGGGAAGGAATACAACAAGCCGAAACACCAAATTTTGCGGGAATTTTTGGCGGCTTCAGGCAAAGATGCGACTATTTGGTTTGTGGAAGACCGGTTAAAAACTTTGCTGTCGGTGAAGCAGCAGCCGGATTTATCTCAGGTGAGGTTATTTTTGGCTGATTGGGGTTACAATACTTTGGCCGAACGGGAATCGGTGGCTCAAAATCCACCAGTTCAATTGCTTTCCCTGTCTCAGTTTGCCGGAGATTTTGCCGATTGGCTCCCCGACTAATATTGATCTTAGACTTGTTGGCAATTCGGTTTTTTTTCGATGACCAGAGTTAAAAAAAATCCCAAAATTTTTCACTTTTTTGCTTGACATTTGCGGCGCTGACATGGTATTTTTATATAATGGGATGGTTGCGTAAAAAATATTTTTGCACAGATTCCCATTATAATATAAACATAACATAAACTTCCCCAAAAATCAAGCATACCGAAAAAAAAAATCGATTTTTTTTTCTTACGAGCGCAATAAAATAGGTTCGTAGTGAGGACTTTAGTCCTTCTTTTCCAAATTCTCCGCATCGGAATGCCAGTCCTTCTTTTCCCGATGACTTGCATTCCGATGCGGAGAACCAATCTGAGGCTTAAAACCAATGCTAGATTTAACTAAAGCAGCTAAGGCCATGCACGGAATGAGCCAACATTTGAATGTGGAAGCGGCTGCGGCTCGCCTACGTTTGGAAGTGGCTCAGAATTTACTAAAAAAGGCCGCAGCGGGACAGGAAAATTTGGTGGAATTGCAAGAAAGTTGGCGCGATCGCACTTTATTCAATGCTGCTACGCCGATCGAGCCTTTGTCCGATCGCACTTACATCACCGCACCCCCCGCCGCTCACACAGTCTTCGCCACAGACGGATCGCAAATTTCACCCAACCATCACGAAATAGCCTACTGCTACCTGCTAAACATCGGCACAGTCATGCTGCACTACGGCCAAAGCCGCCACCCAGTTTTAGATAGCGTGCCCGAGGTTTTCTACAAACCCGAAGACTTGTATGCTTCGCGACAGTGGGGAATTAGAACCGAAGAATGGATGGGATACCGGCGCGCCGTGTCCGAAGCGATTGCTTTGGCAGAAATGGGCTGCGATTGGGCAAAAGTTAATGACCACAAATTGCCCGCGCCAGCTTTGGCAATGGTAGACGGTTCCCTGATTTATTGGTTTTTGGAACAGTTACCTAGCGAAGCGCGCGATCTAATTTTGCAGCCAATTTTAGAAGCTTGGGACAAATTGCGCGTAGCAAAAATTCCCCTATTAGGATACTTAAGCGCTTCTCGCAGTAGCGAAACCTTATCTTTTTTACGGTTTCAAGCTTGCACCCACGAAGTACCAGACTGCATGACAAACTGCCCGAATGTCGGATTTGCCGCCACAATTTCTTTCGCCGAAAAAGCACCTTGTCAAGTATTTGAACCCTTGCGCGATGCCATTTTGTGGGCAACAATCCTCTCGCCCGGACAAAGAAGCCCTTTGTGGAAATCCCAAGCACGAATTTTAGATTTATACGGCCTGAATACCGTCTATTTTTGTTACGTTCACGTCGGCACAGAAATTGCTAGAATAGAAGTGCCGGAATGGGTAGCACAAGATGCAGCACAGCTAGATTTAACCCTAGGAATGATGCTGGCTCAAGTACACAAAGGCGGTGGCTATCCCGTGACGCTGGCAGAAGCCCACAACCAAGCAGTTGTCACTGGGGGCGATCGAACTCGCTTTTTCGCTTTGTTAGAGCAGCAAATGATTAAAGCAGGCTTAAAAAATGTCGGGATTTCTTACAAGGAAACCCGGAAACGCGGCAGTATTGCTTGAATTAAAAATAAGAGTTTAAAATGTTATATGCCCCTAGAATTAATCATCTTAATTGCTTCCTTACTTGTTTCTTGGCTGGTATTTAATTGGGCTTTTAAAGTATTGAAAGCCAGCGTGGGCACAGCGATTGCTCTAGCAGCAATTGTGCTGGCGATGCAGTTATTGTTTGGCATCGGGCCAAACCAGCTTTTTCAACATATAACTCACCTGCCAGAAAATATTGGGAAAATAATTTTTGGCAAGTGAGAGGATTTTAGATTTCAGATTTGTTCTAAAATCTAAAATCGTCAATCATCATAGTCTCGGGAAAATCTTCCTTCTTCCTTCTTCCTTCTTCCTTCTTCCTTCTTTTAACTTCCCAGCATTTGTAACTTGTACAAACTGGCATACAACCCTTCTTGCTGCAACAATTCCTCGTGACTGCCCGACTCTACTAACTGCCCGCGTTTGAGCACCAAAATACGATCGACATTTCGGATAGTCGAGAGCCTGTGGGCAATGATTATAGCCGTTCTGTCCGCCATCAAACGCTCCAAAGCCTCTTGAATTAAAGCTTCCGTCGCCACATCCAAACTAGCAGTAGCCTCGTCTAGAACTAAAATACTGGGATTGCGAATGGCGGCGCGAGCAAACGCTAATAATTGCTTTTGTCCCCCCGAAAGATTAGTTCCCCGTTCCCGCAATTGCGTGTCGTAACCTTGAGGTAACTCTTCAATGAAACGAGCAACATTCGTCTTTTCTGCTGCTGCTTGAATTTCAGCTATTGAGTAATTTTCTCCCAGGCTAATATTGCTCTTCACATCGCCAGCAAATAGAAAGCCATCTTGAATAATCACGCCTACGTGTCGGCGCAATTCTGCTTGAGGCAAATCGCGAATATCCACACCATCGATCAGAATGCGTCCTCGCGTCGGCTCGTAAAGGCGGCACAGGAGACGGATAATCGAACTTTTGCCCGCACCGGTGGGGCCCACTAATGCTACTTTTTCGCCGGATGCGATCGTAAAATTGAGGTTTTGCAGGACGTATTCGTTATCTTTGTAGGCAAACCACACATTGTCAAATTGGATTTCTCCTGATGCGAATTCATTCGATTTTAGATGGGAGATTGGCGATTTTTGATTGTTAATTGATAGACGATATTCTGAAGTCTCAGGACTTTGATTATTCTCTACCAATTCGGGATCAGTTGAAGATAAGTTATAGGAAATAGTCTCAGGATGACCGGTAATTAGCAGCGGCGAATAATATTCCCTTCTTCCCTCTTGATTCTTCCTTATTCGTTCTTTCCTCTTCCTGACATCCGTTACATCCGTTACATCCGTTACATAATCCGTTGCCGAACTTCCTTCTTCCTTCTGTACGATAGTTCGATCTTGAATTTCGATCGGTTCATTAAGAATATCGCTAATCCGTTCGACAGCGGTAAATCCTGCTTGAATCGCGGTAAATTTCTCAGCAAATTGCCGCAGCGGATCGAAGAGACGCTGAGCAAATAAAATAAATGCCGAGAGAGTACCAAAGTTAAGATTACCTTGCAGAACTTTTTCACCGCCCAGCCACAAAACGGCTCCAATTGCCACTAAAGCAATCCATTCCAATGTCGAAGATACCGCAGAGTCGTAAAAGATTGTGGTGTCAACTGCTTTGATGTAGCGTTTGTTGGTGACTCTAAACAATTCTGAGTTGAATCTTTCGCGGCGGAATAGCTGCACTACGCCAATACCAGTCAGGTTTTCTTGCAGTTGTGCGTTAAGCTCGGAAAGTTCTTCTCTGGTAGTGTAATTCGCTCGGCGATATTGGTTCTGAAAATAAACGATTAGTGCGGTAATTGGTATCATCATTGTCACCAACATTAAAGCTAGTTGCCACTGCATGGTAAACATGAAAATGGCAATTACTAAAATTGAAAATAAATCGCTGACAATCCCGATCGCCCCTGAAGAGAAAACCTCTCCCAAAGCTTCTACATCGCTGGTGATGCGAGTCATCAATTTACCGACAGGAGTGCGATCGAAAAATCTCACTGCTAGCGATGTGACGTGGGCGAACAAATCATTTCTAATATCAGTTGTAATTATTTGCCCTACTTTCGTGACTAAATAGCCTTGAACAGATTGCAGTGCTAATCTAAGTGTTATAGTTAGCATGAGCAAAATAGCCAAAATATTCAAGGCAGCAGAGAGAGGCAATCCCCGCAAGAATTCGTAGGTAGGTTCCGAGCGAATTACCGAAATGGCCTGCCCGATGAGAATGGGTTGAACTGCTCCTGAGACTGCTAGCGGTACTAATAGTACGATCGAAATAATCAGCAAGCGTTTGCTGCGGGTTGCGTAAGATGCCAACCTCAAGAATAACCGCCAGTCTGTTTCGCGGCGGGGTTGGTTTTTGGTGTCTGCTACTGGTGAGGAAATGGTCAT
>JBBSNU010000315.1:0-6284 GCA_038260455.1 Chroococcales cyanobacterium
AACTATGACATTACCAGTAGGGTGCGCGGCTCCTCAATTCACCGCCAAAGACACAAACGGCAAAACAGTCTCCCTCTCCGACTTCAACGGTAAAACCGTAATCTTGTATTTCTACCCCAAAGATGACACCCCCGGCTGCACCAGAGAAGCCCAAAGCTTCAAAGCAGCCTATGAAGATTACAAGGGCAAAGATATAGTAGTTCTCGGTGTCAGTCGCGACAACGAAGAATCGCACCAAAAGTTCACAGAAAAGTACGGTTTGCCTTTTCAACTATTAGCAGATGTTGATGGCGCAATTACCAAAGCTTACGATGTCGAGAAAGGCGATTATTCCAAGCGTGTTACTTTTGCGATCGACGGCACCGGCAAAATTATTCAGGTTTATGAAGGAGACAATCTGAAAGTTGACTCTCACGCTCAAGATATTCTCGTCACCATAGTTTAGTCGCCGTCGCACTAACACTCCCAGAAGCCCTAAATGGCTAAAAACCCGGTTTCTTCCGAGATACTTGCTGCTAAACGCAATCTTCTTGTAGAAACCGGGTTTTTTTCGGAATTCCTGACTATAGCCAAATACGGTTTACTTAAGATTGTCATTGCGAGGAACGAAGCAATCGCAGTATTTATTTTTCATGATTTTTTACCGCCTGGATAGTCTTAAGTGAATCGTATTCGACTATAGCCTTGCTCAAAAAAATGAGGCATTGATTAATAAATTAACAATTCCTCAATCTCCCAATTCTTCAATCTAAAACTTGTACTGAGCGAAGCCGAAGTATCTAAAATCTAAAACTTGTACTGAGCGAAGCCGAAGTATCTAAAATGATCTAAACACATGAGGGGTCAAAGGTACAGGGGGCAATAGCCTGCTAGAACTAAATTTGTTCCTTCAAAACTTGTACCACAAATCCTCTCAACCAGCCGTACATTCGCGTCAGGTGCGCCACCAGCACTCGGAAAGTTAGATTGCTGGAATCATCCCCCCAACAATTAAAAATTCATGCTTTAAAAGGCATTCACCGCCCGCAGACTGAATCTAGCGGCGTTTTTGTCCGGGATCGGGTCATTGTGTTTGATAAAATCAGAAGTTATCCTTGCTGTAGCTGAATAATTAAGTAGGTAGGCTGATAGATAATGACAAGCAACAACAGTATTTTGAGTTACTTAGGCCCACAAGAAGTTGAGGCTAATCTAGGCACCGTTTTAGTTGGCAGTTTTGACAAAAATCAAGTGGCGGCGATTTCAGCAGCAGAAGGCTCAAATGCCCTGAATGCTGAGATGAATTTATCTACGGGCATTTGGAACATCAGTTTAGAGCTCGGATTCGATCGCCCTGGGAGTCGCACGGTGCAGGTGAAGGCAACCGATAAGACTGGCAAAGTTATCAGCGAACAAACAATTAACATCAAAGTTAATCCTGCTTCTAACTCACCCGATCGCTCTTTTACGTTAATTATTCTCCAATTTACCAGATTCAAAGCCGGAACATTGCCGAGTAGCAGTCTCAACGATCGGCAAAAAGCGGACGTACCAGCCGGAACAACTTATCAAATTACCGACTACGAGTTAGAAGACGGACACCTCAACGTTCAATTAAAGAATCCCATCGATCCGGTGGGGAAGTCCGGCTTTTTTTACGAAAAGCACGCAATCATCACGAACGGCGCAAAAATCATGATATTCGATCGCGCCCAATTACCCGCCGCGCCGCCTGGAATGATGTTGCTGTGGGTAAACAAAAAAACCTGGTTAAAGCGCAATCCAGCAGATTCGGCTACTTTAGCAGAAAATCAGAAAGTCAGATTTTACCAGGGAGAAACTTTCAATATTCTCGGCTACGCTTGCGTAGAAAATCATTTTCGTGTCACCCTAAATAACCAGATTCCCAACTTTGTCAAGTCAGGATTTTTGTACTCGCAGCACGTCCAAATTTTGGAAAACGGGAGAGGAATTCAGTTTGATAGAAATGCTGTGACGATGACAGTTATCAAAACTACTGTGTTTAAAAAGCGGCCGGTCAATGCGGCAAGCCTGCAACCGCCAGAAAAAATTACTTTGCCGGCGGGAATGATTTACGGAGTTTCCGCATTCTCTATAGAACAAGGTGATGTCAAAGTCTCGCTGACTGAAAATTTGCCTCCCTTTGGCAATACGGGTTTTGTTTTTCCCGATTTCGTGCAATTCAGTCGCGGTGGTAAATCTTTCAATCCTGCCCCGAACTTAACTTATCAAGGGCCGACAGAAGTTTTGGTAAATCAGGCGATCGTCCTCCGGGGTACTTTTGACAAGCGGGAAGCGGTAAAAGTTGATGTAATAGCTGAAGATAAATTTCCGCTAACCGTTACGCTAAACCAACAAGCCGGCACTTGGCAAGTGAATATGCCTAAAGGATTTAGCGTAGCAGGAGCTCGTTGGCTGAGGTTGCGCGCAACTGACAGTAAACGCAATGTTACCGCCAGCCAAGTAATTTACATTACAGTCAGTTCCGATCCGCTTACTGTCGGAAAAGGTTTGACCTTAAAGATAGTTTCTGCTACTTTCTTTAAGGTAGCTCCGGTTGATTCTTCCCGACTAGAAAATCAGCAAAAAGTTCTTGTCAAAGCAGGTCAGATTTTCACGTTGAGCAAGTACGGATTTATTGACGGGCATCTCAAGGTGGTGCTGGATTCGGCAATTTCGCCGATCGGCAGTTTTGGCTATTTTTACGAACCAGACGTTCAGCTTGCCAAAGGTACAAAAACCTTGAAGTTTGACCTCGCCGACGTACCTACCAGCAGCGGGGCCGCTCAACTGTTGGTAACTCAAACAACTCTGATTAAAAGCCAACCAGTAGATTCATCGAAACTGCCTGCAGATAGAGTTGCAACTTTAACTTTAGGCAGCACCTACACCATCACTGGCTATGCGTGCGTTTTGGGTCATTTCCGAGTAACTCTCGCCGAATCTATTCCCGGTTTCGGCAATATCGGATTTATTTATTGGCAGTTCGTTAAAATCAAGAAAAACGGCAAAGAAGTTCCCTTTGACCCAGACGCTTTGACAATGACAATGCTGCAACCAACGGTGTTTAAAAAAAGCCCGTTAGATGCTAACAAGCTAACTGCTACCGAGAGAATTACACTGCCTTTAGGTAGAGTTTACGGCGTGGAAAGCTACGGTTTGGAAGACAATCACCTAAAAGTTTCCCTGAGTGAAGAACTGCCGAATTTTGGCAATACAGGTTATGTTTTTCCGAGTTTTGTTCAGTTCAAGCGGGGAGATAAAATTTTCGATCCAGTTCCGAACAATGTGGAATTGAACGTGCCGTATTTTTCGCAACGGGACAATCCGCGTTTTGATTGGTCTACTTGCAATGTAACTGCGATCGCAATGGTATTTTATTACTACGGCGTTCGCTCTAAATGGGGCGGACAGTTGGAGGATGAGTTGTTGCAGTGGTGTTTCGACTATGCCGGCCAGGGTTCTCAAACCGATCACAACGTGCTGACGGCGCTGATCCAGGCTTACGGGTTTAATACGAGTTTTAGTACCACTCGTAAATGGGCGGATTTGCGATCGGAATTGTTGAATCGGCGGCCGATAGTTTTAGCGGGAGATTTTACGGCGGCCGGTCACATTATCACTTTAATTGGCTACAATTCCCAGGGTTATATCGTGCAAGATCCTTGGGGAGATGCCCTCACCGGTTACAGCGATACTGAGGGAAGAAAGTTGATGTATCCCTACAGTTACGTCAATCAAGTTGCGGGGCCTGATGGGAATGTTTGGGCGCATTTTATCTCTCGATAATTACAGCAAGTTGTAATACCATTTTTTTAAAGATGTGCTGATGAAGTCTGAGCCACCCCTTACTAAGGGGGGGTTGGGCGGGTAATATCTAGCGCTACTTCATGAAATTGGTATAAAGTGCCCTGCGGCGTACCTAGGGAGCATCTCCTGCATTGCAAGAAGCATTTTTTGTTATAGTGCGATCGTCCCCGCGTGCTCATACACACGCGCGCGGGGACGATCGCACTATAGCAAAACACCAGATGCTCCCGCACCCTACAGCTATTTGGAAGTCGCGCTAGTGATGCGTAAGGTGCGCCGCAGCGCAGCCATAACTTAGGCAATCTTGCCCTTGATTTTGCGTTTCGCCGCACCCATACCTAAAAAGCTCAATCCTAGTAAAGTAGCGAACCAAGTAGAAGGTTCGGGTACGGCCTCTGCATTATTTTCAAACGAGCTTTTAATGGCGATCGCATCATTAGCGCACTCCGCCAAAAAGTTAGCAATATAGCTCCCCGAAGGCATTGAGGATTTGTTGAAACTGAATCCGATTGTTTGAGAACCTACTGCATTAAATTGACCGAAATTCAAACCGAGGGCGCTCAAAGTGGCGGGCGTTAAAAAATCAATTTCTCCTACTTTTGTACCAGTAGAAATTGAGTTGAGAACTGTCCAGTTTCCTGTTTGTTCAAAATAGGGGTCTGTGGCAGCTAAATCGCCCATTGATGGGGTACCGCCTTGAGATGCAACTACAGTATTGAATTGATTTAAATTGGTAAAGCCGGAGTTGGTTTTGGTGACATTTTTAGCAGTGACATTGCTGTAAACGCCTGTTGTTGCCACGCCTGAGTCATTTCCTTCGGCGAAGCGAACGGCAAACAAGCTGTTATTTGCATTAGCTGTGTTGAAGTTTTGACCGGAAAAATTGAAGAATAAATCGCCGTAGTTGATATTGCCTCGGAGAGCGGCGCTGTCTGCATATCCCGCTAAACTTAGATTGGAGTTAATGGCGATGAAAGCTGTATCTGATGTTTCTTTGACAGCGATGCCGTAAAATTCAAATGCGCCGCCGCCGATTTGCGCCCCTGTCACGCCGTCGTTGAAGGAATCGATCGCATAATTCCAGCCGTTAGATAGCGTTGCTGCTGTAGCCTGTTGTGGCTGCTGCGCGATAATTGCACAGAAAATAGCCACTGAGCAAGTGATGTGGATACTGTTTTTATTAGTGGAATTCATACAATTCTCCTGGGAATGAGTGATAAAAAATCAAGTCGGATCGCTCGGGAGCATCTGTGTTTTGCTTGAATGCGTCCGAACTCATATAGCTCGCTTTTGTTTGAATGCGTGGGAGATCCTATAGCTCGCACTCGAACAAAATAATATTTTTACAAAGCCGGAGATGCTGCCGCCTTTTAGGGACTCTTTTTAATTTTTAGTAAATCACACATTCCGGCAAGTTTTATTAAAGTTTTGGTAAAGATTTTGTGAGAGCATCTCAGTTTTGCATTTATAGTGCGAGTGTCCCCGCTCGCGAGTACAATACGCGAGCGGGGACGATCGCACGCTCAATAAAAAAAATGCTTTTTGCAAAACTGAGATGCTCCCGATTTTGTGGGCGATCGCCTAATATCAACTACATTAAAAAAAACCAACTAATGCCCGTAACTAAGGAATGAAAATTTAATAACTTAAGCGATTGCTCGTTACTTTCGCTCTGCCTGGTAATGCAGATCCGGAGGAAGAGCCTCCTTTGATCTGGCAAGTTACAGGAGAGAAGACTGTAGGAGGTGTTTAAGTTATTAAGTTTTCGATCCTAAACAGCAAACTCCCGGCACCACCAGCACATTCCTACCCAAACCCATCACCCACGCAGAGTTAGTCAATAAAATTGATGGATTGAGGGACTAATTGGTCAGATCCTGTCCGCTGGATTGACCGCATTAAGATTCGATCGCCCGTGTGTCAGTCAGCCTCCGCAATTTAAGAGCGGACTGAAGTCCGCACTACGAACCTTTTTTTTGTTATGGCAATCGACCTGACATGATATTAGGGATTCATCGCTCCTCGACGCACCCTAGGAATACTGCCAGTAAATCTAAAAATCTAAAACTTGTTTTGAGCGAAGTCGAAAAATCTAAAATCTAAAATCTAAAATCCACTGACGGCGAGGAGCGATCGTTTTGAGAAAAGTCAAAAAACTGCCTGCAACATATCCGTAGCGAGCATCGCGGGTTCCTTTTAACTCTGGCGGTGGTTTCTGCACTTGAAGCGCTGCATCAATCAAATTTCTCAATGCAGTTAACCGATCGCCGATAATTCATTAACTATCTTGACTCTTCCCTTGAGCACGTAGCGCAGCAGTCGGTTGAGCGAATATCTATCTTGCTCGTCGAGAGAGTCATCCAAAACAGCGGCCATCAAACCGTAGCGATCGGCTAAAGTCAAACAGCCCGTATCGCTAACAGAGGCAAGTATTTCAGAAATAGCGCCGGGGATAAGTTGAATAAAAAGCATGA